>JAZUEO010000197.1:0-4613 GCA_045640205.1 Candidatus Coprenecus sp.
GTCCAGGCATTGAAAAATGTCTGGGCTTCTTGTTCAGTACAGAGCCTTAGGTTAGTACATTTTCAGTACATTTTGGCGAATTGCCGGATACAAAAAATGCCCTACAACATCGTGTAAGGCATTATTAAGCGGTGCGGACGAGACTCGAACTCGCGACCTCCGGCGTGACAGGCCGGCATTCTAACCAGCTGAACTACCGCACCATTGTTTCTTCAAGAACTTTTTCTATCGGAAAGCGGATGCAAATTTACTGTTAATTTTTATATCTGCAAATTTTTTCTGCACTTTCTAAAAAAATCATTCAAAAAAACTAAAATGAACGTTTCCGTACTTCTTTTCTCTGAGAAAACGGGGATGCGATAAGAAAGAATATGTTCCTGGATGCTCAAGGACCAATACCCCACCCCGTTTCAAAAAAGGTGTACCCGCCTCATCTATGGAATGTCCGAAAATCTTGTCGGGTATCGCATCCAACCCCTCTATGGAATACGGAGGATCGACGAAGATTACATCATAATCCAGATGACAGATTTCTATGAATTCAAATACATTATGCCTGACTACCCTGATTTTTTCTTTTATGCCGAGGGATACAGCATTTTTCGTAATGAATGAAGCGTGAAGCGGATTCATTTCCACACTGAATACCTCCGGACAGCCTCTGGATGCAAATTCAAATGAGATGCTGCCTGTTCCGGAAAACAAATCCAAAACCCTTGCCGATTTGAAATCCAGGGAATTTTCCAGTACATTGAAAAGGCCCTCCTTCGCAAAATCTGTAGTCGGACGCGCCTTCAACGCCGATGGAAGAAAAATGCTTTTCCCTTTCAAACTGCCACCGATAATTCTCATCAGAGTTCGAATTCCACTATTTTTTCAAAATACCGCTTCATCGTGGTGAGATTTTCATCTGACACACTTCCACACCAGTATAAGGCAGAATGATCCGGTTCAAACTTCACATCCCTCATAGCCAGGAAAATATAGTACAAGGCATCCGTAAAGTTCATAACCCTATAAGAGCACAACAGGAGCAGATGGTCTCTGTCTGTCAGACATACTGTCACCAATCCATCGGAGAACCTCACCGTGATTTTATGTGCCTCGGATACACTCTCCATTTTTTCAAGCAAACCGAATGCAGATGGAACAGAGTTTTCATTTTCCTCTGTTATTGCGAACAGAAGGGCTGCGCCATAATCAGGAACATCTATCGCCCTGACATCTTCTTCCTCAGTTAAATCGAAAATAGATGACAGGCTTTCACGCTCCTTTCCCGTAGAGTGGAACTCATAAGGAATCAATGTATATTTTTCGGTATCAAAAAAATCCATCATCAGCAGTTTCTTCACATTATGAAAAAAGGAGACGACCAACATAGGACAGGTCATCTCCTTCTAAGTGTATATTACGAGATTATTCCCAGTTTCCAGCGTTATTATTCGGCTGTGTAACGCTACCTACCTTAAGACCGGCATAACGTCCCATATCCTCTTTTTCCGCTTTCAAATTAACTACCAACTGGCGGTCCAGTCCCTTGAGGAGATCATCATATGACATATAAGCCTCGAACAAAGGAACGTTTACACCTGAAACCACTTTGATGACAGATTCCATCTGAATGCGTTTTCCACCTGAATAAGGAATGAAATTCAAGGAATCGATGGTATTCACCCTGTTCTTCAGTAGGGTATCACAAACATTAATCTTGACGCTGTCACGGAACACCTTCTTCTGAGCAACGGCCAGCGAGTCATCCATTGAACCGACCTGCTTTACGATAGTGATAACGCCATTCCGATAAAAATCAACCAAAGAATCAGTGGTAGGAAGAAATCGTCCATATTCGGCTTTGAAAGCCACTTGAAGCGTTCTGATATCCTTAAGCCTTTGGATGGCGATGGACTCTCTGTCAGCAACATTCTTGTTAAAACGGACAGGTTTCATAACACTCTGGACCAGAAGATACACTCCACCGACAATCATCAGTGGGAGAATCACGTAGCATAAAATTTTGGTAAAGCTTTTCATTATCTGTGACAATTATTGTTTTTCCATTAACGCACAAAAATAAAAAAATAAATTATGAAGAACAATATATTTTTAATTTTGCAGAAAATAATGACAACTATTAAACCTTTTTCTACGTTTGAATCAGAAATAATCCTTCTGGATAATATCCTCAGGAGTTCTTCCCGCATAGCCGTTATCGGGCATAATAATCCTGATGGAGATTCGGTGGGTTCTGCGACCGCGATGTATAATTATCTTATAGGAAGAGGTATAAATTGTCAAGCACTGCTCCCATCTACCATCCCCGGAAACCTTGGGTTTCTGGACCCGGAGCAGAAAATTCTCTATCATTCTGTCAAGGAAGGAGCCCAAGGCTTCCGTGCCGCCCCCGAAGAAGCTGTCCGAGCCATCTATGACGCCGACCTTATCATCTGTCTGGATTTGAACAGTCCGAACCGCACCGAAGGACTTGAATCCGCGCTCAAGATGGCAAGATGCAAAAAGGTTCTAATAGACCACCACCCCGCTCCGGAAAAAGATTTCTTCGATTTGGTATTCTCTGACACAGGCATTTCATCTGCCTGCGAGCTTCTGTTCTGGATTCTGATGAAAATGCCGGACATTGACGGAGACATTTCGAAAATGGATTATTCCATAGCGACCTCTCTGGCCACCGGAATGATAACAGACACCAACAATTTTTGCAATTCAGCCGTTCCGTCCACTTTCAAGATGGCATCCCTTCTGCTGGAGAGAGGTATTGACCTTGAATCCATTTATGCAAGGGTATTCGGAAATTATTCCGAAATGAGAATGAGACTGATGGGGGAAATGCTCTCCGGAATGCTGATTGACAGAGAAAGCCACAGTGCCTGTATGGTTCTCACAAGGGAGATTCAGAGGAAGTTCGGTTTCAGACCCGGTGATTCCGAAGGATTTGTCAACCTCGGATTGAAAATAGCCGATGTAGAAGTATCAGCACTATTCACGGAAGAAAAAGATAGGATAAGGGTGTCCCTGCGATCCAAGGGAGTCATCTCGGTGAACCGTCTTTCCGGACTTTTCTTCAATGGCGGAGGACACGAAAAAGCCTCCGGCGGCCGTTTGGGAATACCTGCCGGACAAGTTCCGGAATATTGGTTATCCTCCATCAGAGAATTCATCAGACAGGAAGGCATAAATTTTGAGGAGAAGAGTTCTGAAATATGAAAAATATTATTTCATATATAATATATCCCCTCTTTGCGGTATTCGCATTGGCTGCGACACACTCCTGCTCCAAACAGCAGACAGCGGATACTGTCAACAAGCAGGAAGAAGCCATATCCAAATATCTGACCGGACATTATGCAGACAATGAAATCAGACGCAAGAACGGTTCCAGCCGCATCATCATCGATTCAGGACATGGGGTGGATTCTCTGGTGACCGGGGATTCCCTTTATTTCAACTATGCCGGATTCATCTTCAGCAATGGACCTTCCAAACTTTTCACCACGAATGTCCAGAGTGTAGCTGAGAAAAACGGATTCACCATTACATCTACCGGTGAAACATTCGATGAAAGTTCCACCATTTTCGACTCCCATTCTTTCATTCCCGGATTATTTGACGGTCTAAGCGGAGCCAGAGAAGGCGAACACTGTGTAGTAATTTTTTCCTCCACATACGGGTTCAAGGACAAGGCTGTAGCCAATGTGCCACCCTCATCCGCACTTATGTATGAAGTGTGGGTAAATAAAATCAAAAAGAACTGACAAGCTATGAAAAGACATATCGGATGTATATTGCTGACAACGACACTTTTACTATTCTCATCCTGCGCTGTCGAAGAATCGGAATCCAGTACGGAGATTTCCAAGAAGACATTTGATTCATGGTTGATCGAAAATCATTATGACCATATCAAACCTACCGATGTGGGAATTTACATATTGGAAGATATTCCCGGAACCGGGAGCCTTGTCGAAGACGAAATGTTCATTTACGTAAATCAGGTACAGAGCACATTGGATGGCACGATATACTCTCATAACAATGAAGATTTGGCCATCCGGCTCGGGACTTGGAACAAATCCGCAAGATACACGCCTACTGTATGGAACACGGCGAATCTGGACTATGGACTCAGGGATATGATTCTCGGTGCGAATATTACTGACAAGAAAGGCACCGGTGGGATGAGAGTGGGTGGACATAGAAAAGCCATTATCGTTCCCTGGATAAAAAATCCAAACACCGGAAAAGAAGTTGCCTCCGACGGCACGGCCTACATCTACGACATCGAGATAACGGATGCCACAAATGACATCATTCAGCATCAGGTAGATTCTCTTGAATCTTTCAAGCGTCATTATCAGGGAGGTATCCTCGCTGATATAGATTCCACCTATTTCGGTTTCTATGCCAAATGTTTTCCCACGACCGAAGTTCAGAATGATACCATCGCGATAAATGCCAGCATTTCTCTCTGGTATATCGGACGTTATCTGGATGGAGTCATTTTCGACACAAATATAAAAGACACCGCTAAATTCTATAACATCCATAATGACAGCAAAACCTACACTGCTCTCTCATTCACCTATGTCAGGGACTCC
>JAZUEO010000198.1:0-7657 GCA_045640205.1 Candidatus Coprenecus sp.
TTCGTAATCCTTGGCTGTTATGTAATGGAGGCAGTTCTTGTAAATACTCTTGACTTTACCTCCGGAGATGTTCACCAGACGAGGATTGATTTTGCCTGTCTCAGGATCCTGAAGTTCCTTCAGATACAGAGGAGCCGCGCAGCCGGATTCATCGATATGAACCATACAGCCGGTTTCCTTTTTATCGAACAGAGTCCAAACACCCCAAGCGAGCTGTGAACAATATGAAATGTCATAGGAGCAAGGGTTGACGCAGCGGACGTCATAGCCGATTTCCACTGGACGAATCTTGACCTTGAGTTTCAGCTCTTTCAGTTTGTTTTCAAGAATAGTGCTGAACACCTGAGCCTTGGATACTTTACCAAGCTCGGGATGTCCGTGCTCGTCATACGAGAAAGTGACACCGCAGTTCTTGAGATCATCATCTTCAAGGATATGGAAAACACCTTCCGAAATCATAATGCCTCCGTAGGGAATGCCGAGGATATTTCTCTTGATGATGGTGGAGATAGCCAGATTAACGATTTTCTCTACGGATACTGATGTCTTGTCGAACATTTCGGGGATAACTATCATAGGATAATGGCAAGCCTCCCCTATTCCGAGAGCAAGATGTCCTGCGGAACGTCCCATCGCGCAAATGACATACCACGTGGCGCTTGTACGTGCGTCTTCATAAACGGTAGTCGCGATTCTGGTTCCCTCCTGCTTGGCTGAATTGAAACCGAATGTCGGCTGTTCATGAGGCAGAGGAAGGTCTTTGTCGATAGTCTTGGGCAGGTGGATATTCTGGATGGGATAATGGTTCGCCTCGAGGAATTTGGCTATTCTGTTCGCAGTCGAAGCTGTATCGTCGCCACCGACGGTAACGAGCAGTTTGATATCGTTTTCCTTGAAGAAAGCGGCATTGAAATTCTTTTCGAAATCTTCCTGAGTGGGTTTGAAACGGCTCATGGTAAGGTATGAACCACCGCGGTTGAAGATGGAATCAGCCCTTTTGAAATCAAGAATCTCATAATTAGGATTCTTGGAGAAGAGACCTGAGTATCCGCCGTGAAGGCCGATAACCTGATAACCGTTGGAAATAAACACTTTGGTAATGGTTCCTATAACTGTGTTGATACCGGGAGCAGGACCGCCGCCTGCGAGAATTACGATAGATTTCATAGACTTTATTTAAAATAATAATGCGCAAATTTACCCTTTATTTTCAAAGGGGTGCAAAAAACTTCGTACATTTGTGGATTAATCAGATCAGGAAAACGCTAATATGTCGATTACCAGACAAAAAGCAAAGGTCAGAATAAATGAATTGAGAGCGGAACTCGAAATTCATAACAGGAATTACTACGTTTTGAACGCTCCTGTCATTACGGATTTCGAATATGACCTTCTTATGCAGGAACTTATCTCTCTGGAAAAAATGTTTCCTGAGTTCTCCTCGGCCGAATCACCTTCTTTGAAAGTGGGCAGTGACCTTTCTCCTGAAAACAGGGAATTCAAGCAATATCCCCACCGTTTTCCAATGCTTTCACTGGGAAATACATACAATACAGAAGAACTCAGCGGATTCGATGCACGAATCGTCAATCTTTCATCCTCGTCGCCGGAATATAATTGCGAACTTAAATTTGACGGAACCGCCATCTGCCTGACTTATGAAAAAGGACAACTGATCAGAGCCCTGACCCGTGGGGATGGTGTAAAAGGGGATGATGTAACTGCCAATGTCCTTACCATAGACTCCATTCCTGAGAATATAGGGGAAGTGTCTTTCGATTTTGAAATACGGGGCGAGATTTATATGCCTTATGATGCATTTGACAGACTCAATGCGGAAAAGGCGGAACAGGAAGAAGCTCCTTTTGCCAACCCACGGAACGCCGCCTCAGGTTCCCTGAAACTTCTGAACCCGTCGGAAGTCAGTAAAAGAGGGCTGAAATGTGTGCTGTATCATATGCTCGGAGATGATCTGCCATTCTCACTTCATACCGAAGCCATCGCCTGGGCCGCTTCCCGCGGTCTGCCAGTGTCGGAGCATTCCAGAATATGCAGGGGAATGAATGAAGTCTTCGACTACATCTCACAATGGGACGACAAACGGAAATTCCTCCCCTTCCCCACTGACGGTATAGTCATAAAGGTGAATAATCTTTCGTTACAGAACAGGCTCGGATTCACCTCGAAGACACCGAGGTGGGCCACTGCGTTCAAATTCAAACCGGAAGAAGCTCTTACCAAGGTGCTTTCTTTCGATTATCAGGTAGGAAGAACCGGAGCTGTAACCCCTGTGGCCAATCTGGAACCTGTCCAGCTTTCCGGAACCGTAGTCAAGCGTGCCACTCTGCACAATTTCGAACAGATGGAACTCCTCGATATCAGACAGAATGACTCGGTATATGTCGAAAAAGGCGGGGAGATTATTCCTAAAATCACCAGAGTGGAACTTTCACAAAGACTGCAGGATTCTTCAAAGCCTGCATATCCCACGCTTTGCCCTGTATGCGGAACCGCACTGGAAAAAGATGAAAACGAATCGAAGCATTACTGCCCCAATCAGGACGGGTGTCCCCCTCAAATCATAGGACGTTTCGTTCATTTCGCTTCGAGAAAAGCGATGGACATTCTTCTGGGAGATGCCACGGCGGGCCAGCTCTATGAAAAAGGGTATATTCGGGAACTTCAGGATTTGTTCACCCTTGACGAATCATTGTTACTGACTCTGGATGGATGGAAAGAGCGTTCCGCCGCCCGTTTCCTCGAGAGCTTGGAAAAGTCGAAATCAGTTCCCTTCCCGAGGGTCCTCTTTGCATTGGGGATACGTCACGTGGGGGAAACGACAGCGAAAATGCTGGCATTGAAATTCCGTTCCATCGATGCGCTTGCCGCTGCTGAAATGTCCGATTTGACCGAAATCGATGATGTCGGGGATGTACTTGCAATGACCATCTACCGCTGGTTCAAGGATGAAAGGCATCTCGAAACAGTAAGGGCATTGCGCGAAGCGGGACTGAAATTTGAAGTGGATGAGGATCAGGGGCGTCCCATATCGGATGCACTTTCGGGCTGCACCGTGGTCATTTCCGGAAACTTTTCCATTTCCCGCGAAGCAATGAAGGAAAAAATAATCGCCCACGGAGGAAAGAACACCTCTTCTGTATCGGGCAGCACGACATATCTCCTCGCCGGAGAGAAAGCGGGGCCTGAAAAGCTGCGCAAAGCAGAGAAACTGGGAATCAGAATTCTCGATGAAAATGAATTTTATAAAATGATAGGAGAAGAGTCCGTCGACGGGCCTTCCTTGTTCTAATATTTTATCAAAGATATGGATTTTACCCCACAGGAAGTTGAAATGGTCAATAAGGCTTTTGAAGGCCTTAAGGAAGCTGCAGTCCGCCGTTGTTCTACTCAGGAGGAGTTTGATCTGGTCGTAAAGGCTTTCGAATTTGCCAATAAAGCCCATTACGGGGTCAGGAGAAGATCCGGTGAGCCATACATCATCCATCCTATCTCGGTGGCCAAAATCGTAGTGAATGAAATCGGTCTGGGATGCAAGTCGATAGTGGCCGCCCTCCTGCATGACGTAGTAGAAGACACCCAATATACCACAGATGACATCACTCACCTCTTCGGTGAGAAAATAGCGTCTTTGGTGGACGGACTGACCAAGATAAAGTCGGCTTTCGCTTTTGACTCGGAGAATCTTCAGGCCGAGAATTTCAAGAAAATCCTTCTGACACTGAATGAGGATACCAGAATTATTCTCATAAAAATGGCGGACCGTCTTCATAACCTCAGAACCATCGATTCCATGCCCGTCCACAAGAAGGAGAAGATACTGAGTGAGACTATGTATATCTTCATTCCCCTGGCCCATCGCCTTGGCCTGTACAGGATTAAAGTGGAAATGGAGAATATCTGGATGAAGAACAAGGAACCGGAGATATATGCCGAACTCTCCGGAAGGATTGACGAAGTGGCCCGGGTAAGATATTCCGGTATGAACAAGTTCGTCACCTCACTGGAAGATGTTCTTCTGAATAACGGTTACAAGGCACGGGTCCTCACCCGCCTCAAAACCCCGTATTCCGTATGGCAGAAAATGAAACTGAAGAAGGTGGAATTCGAAGAGATTTTCGACATTTACGCCGTCAGGATAATTTTCCATCCCAAAGAACACGTGGAAGAAAGGGCTCAGGCCTGGAACATCTATTCTCTCATAACCGGAATATACCATAATTCTATGGTAGACAGAATCAGAGACTGGGTCACGGAACCCAAGTTGAACGGTTATGAGGCGCTGCACTGCACCGTGATGAACGAAGAGGGAACCTGGGTGGAAATTCAGATTCGAAGCGAAAGGATGGATGCCATAGACGAACGGGGTCTGGCAGCACATTGGATTTACAAGGGCAATAAATCCAAGGATGTTCCCAATGACAGTTCATCGATGGAAAAGGAAATGGACAGATGGCTTATCAATGTCAAGGACATTCTGAACAATCCCGATGCGAATGCCCTTGATTTCCTGGGCAAATTCCACGACAGTCTCCTTACTTCTCAAATCACCACTTATACCCCGAAGGGCAAGACCGTGATTCTCCCCAAGGGCTCCACAGCTCTTGACTTCGCGTATTCCATCCACACCGAAATCGGGAACAAGGCTATCGCGGCGAAAATAAATTTCAAACTTCAACCCCTCAGCACCCCCCTCAAGAATGTCGATCAGGTGGAAATAATCACCGCAGAGAATCAGACACCTCAAAGGGAATGGCTTGATTTTGTCAAAACCTCCAGTGCTGTGAACCATATCAAGGAAGCGTTGAAGAAGGATGTCTCCTACAGTATCGCCAAAGGGAGGCAGATGTTGGAGGAAGAACTCAAGAAACTTGACGTTCCCCTACAAATCAGCGTCCTGCAAAAACTGATGGAAGAATTCCATCTGACAGAAAAGGATGAACTTTACAGTAAAATCGCTTCGCACATCATAAATCTGGACCAACTGGATACCATTCTTAAAAGGAACAGGAAAAAGAAAAATGTCATATACTGGACACTCCAGCTCCTTTCCGGCAAGAAAAAGGATTCGGAAGACGGAATTCAGGACAATACTGCACAGGATGCCGAGACTGCTGAAAATGATGATTCCGAAAAAATCACCCCGGAAAAACTCGGAAAAAAGAGAACATACTTTCTCAAGGAGAATGTGGACAGGTCGCTTTCCTATCATACTGCAGACTGCTGTAATCCTATCCCGGGCGACCCTGTCATAGGCTTTATGGATGAGCACGGCAAGGTTTACATACATAAGAAAAGCTGTCCGGAGGCCCAGAGACTCGCCTCTGAGAAAGGTGACAGAATTCTGAATGTGGTATGGGCCAGACACACCATTCAGTCTTCTCTGGCCAGAATCAAGATGAAAGGCCTCGACAAGGTCGGGATACTCCGGGAGATAACCAAAAGAATCTCTACCGATATGAGCATCAATATGAGTAAAATACATCTTGGAGCCCACGACGGAGTATTCGAGGGATATGTCGATGTGTACGTTTATGACACTGAATCGCTTACAAATCTGATGAATACAATGATGGACATAAACGGTATGGAAAGCGTATCCAGAGCGGACATTAAAGATGATGACAAAATCTGACACGGTATGAAATGTAAATCCATAATAAATCCATTTTCGTTATTGGGTCTGGTGCTGATTTCACCTTTTTTCACGAAATCCTGTGCCAACGTTTCGGGAAGTCCTACAGGAGGTCCAAAAGATACCATTCCCCCTGTATTGGTCGCCTGTGAACCGCTTTACAATGCCGTAAATGTCCCTACGCAGGGGAAAGACTGCAAAGTCGTTTTCACATTCGATGAATATGTCCAGGTGAAAGATGCCATGAAATACATATTTTTGTCTCCTCCTCAGGCCAAACGTCCTGAATACAAGATAAAAGGCAAATCGGTCGTGGTCACTTTCAAGGAAGCGCTCGATTCCAATACCACCTACTCTCTTGACCTGGGGCAGTCCATATCCGACAATAACGAAGGAAACCCCTTCCCTCAGTTCATTCACAGTTTTTCAACCGGCAGTTATATAGATTCAATGTTCGTGTCCGGCACGGTTTCCAATGCAGTCACGCTGCTTCCGGAGAAAGAAATAACAGTGCTATTCCATTCGGACACAACCGATACCGCCGTATTCAATCTTTTGCCTGCCGCTGCAGCCAAGACAGACCCCTGGGGCTATTTTACAGTCAGGAATCTGAAACCATCCGCATATCGCGTCTATGCCATCAAGGATGAGAACAACAATAATAAGTACGACCAATATACTGAAATGATAGCGTTTCTGGACACACTTGTCGTACCGGAAAAGGTAATGGTACTGGATATGCCCGAACTTGCCGTAGTGGATATCAAGGATACGGCAGCCTGTCTGGCAAGACCTTCCCAGCTCAGTCTTGCCCTGTTTATGGAGCCATCCACCAAGCAGTATCTAAGAGATAAGGGACGTCCTCTCAAAAGAATGTTCTACTTGAAATTCGCCGCTCCTTACGTTCAACTTGATTCCCTTTCCGTCCGCGGTTTCGCATCCGACGAACTTTTCTTTGAAAAAAACGTTATGCGTGATTCGCTGAATGTATGGCTCAAGAGTTCAAAGGCGGACAAGGACACCATCACCGTCACATACAAATATATGATGACAGATGATTCTCTGAACATATTGGTTCCGAAATGGGATACTCTCAGACTGGCTCCACCCAAGCCCAAACTTACAAAGGATCGCAGGGGCAATGCGGTCGAGGTGAAGGATACTCTCGGAATATTCAAGATAGACGTTACTCCTGAAAACGTCGAGCAGGATGGTTTTCTGCTGGAATTCGACACTCCCCTGTCTGTGGAAGCATTCGACTCCATAAAGATGAGAACCGTAAATATCAAACAGCAGGTTTCATATGAAGCAGTAGTCATAGAACCTGATTCCACCTGTATCAGAAAATTTGTCATCAGACCTGTCACGCCCATAAAGCCAGGTATGGATTATACTTTGAAATTCCCGCACAGACTCTTCAAGGACATATATGGTAACCCGATGGATAGCCTTGACAAGAAAGTGACACTCCCTACCGACGAGAATTTGAGTTCACTTACCCTGAATATCACCAACGTAAGGACAAAGTACATCGTTCAGCTCGTCAATGAGTCCAGAGACAAAACATTCCGCACATACCATATCCAAACTGATTCCAAGATAGTCTTCCCTTATCTGAAAGAAGGAAGGTATTCAGTGAAAATTACCGAAGACAAGAATGGAAACGGTCTTCTCGATGCCGGAAACCTCCTTGAACACCGCCAGCCGGAGAAAGTTCTTCTATTCAGATTCAGTGACAAGCCCGGACCTTACCTCGGCCGAGGCAGTCATCGACCTTATCGATGCCGACAGTGTCGAGGGTATAAGGAACGCTGCCGGCCAGCTTTCCGGCGCCATAAGCCGCAAGACCGATGTGATTTATTCCGACCTTACCGACATAAGCTCGCACTTCCATGCCGTTCTCGATTATCCGGACGAGGATATCGAGGATTTCGTCATGCAGGGCTATGCCGGCACCATCTCATCGGCCATTAATACTCTCGAACAGCTGCTTGCAACCGTTGA
>JAZUEO010000199.1:0-2664 GCA_045640205.1 Candidatus Coprenecus sp.
CCCCTCAATTCCCTGAATGCTCCCGGATGCGGTGCAGTCTGCCCCAGATGTCGCATAAGTGCGGGATACAATATATCTCCGACAAGGGACGATTTGCCCGAGCCGCTGACACCGATAACTGCGGTCATTATCCCAAGAGGGAATTTTACGTCGATGTTTTTCAGATTGTTCTCACAGGCATCGCAGACTTCAATATATTCGGACCAGGTCCTTTTCCCTTTATGCACACAGATTTTCCGCTTCCCGAGCAGATAAGCCAGTGTCAGCGATTCGGGATATTTTTCCATCAGAGCGCCATCCGTTCCCGGCCCCGGAGGCGGACCCTGATAAATCACCCTGCCCCCGAAAGAACCGGCCCCCGGTCCTATGTCGATAAGCCAGTCGGCGGCACGTATAATCTCTTCATCGTGTTCCACCACGATAACTGTATTTCCCAAGTCCCGCAGGGCCTTGATGACAGATATGAGACGCTGCGTATCCCTCTGATGAAGTCCTATGCTGGGTTCATCCAGAATGTACATAGACCCGGTCAGACTGTTTCCGAGAGAACTGACCAGATTGATTCTCTGGCTCTCTCCCCCTGACAGTGTATTTGAAGCCCTGCTCAATGTCAGATAGCCAAGTCCCACATTGATTATGTAATCAAGTCTCTGACGGATTTCCTTCAAAGCCCTCGAAGCTATCTTGGAATCATAATCATTCAAAACCAAGCTGTCGAAGAATTCCTTCAGTCCGGTAATGCTCATCTCCAGCAGTTGAGCCATATTCTTCCCTCCTACCCTGACATACAGGGCCTCCTTTCTCAGCCGGCTTCCTCCACATTCCCGACACAGGGTTTTCCCGGTATATCGACTCAGCATATATCTGTTCTGAATCTTGTATTTTTTCTCCTCAAGTTCCTTGAAGAAAGGCATAATGCCCGTTATGTCGGAGTTCCCGTTCCAGATGATGGCCTTCTGCTCCCCGGTCAATGCATTATATGGCGTATGGACCGGTATTCCGTACTTGGAAGCATTAAGTATAAGTTCTTCCTTGAAATACCTCATCACTTCTCCACGCCAGCAGGCTATGGCATCCTCGTAAATCGACAGGCTTTGATTCGGGACTACCAGAGATTCATCAATACCCATCGTTTTTCCGAAACCTCCGCAGACGGGGCAGGCACCCAGAGGATTATTGAAATTGAAAAGCCACTCCTGAGGTTTTTCAAACTCCATCCCGTCAGTTTCGAACAGTGTGGAAAAATTCCGTATAATCCACTCTCCGGAATCACTGTCCTGACAGGCCACCGCCACCTTGCCGTTACCACAGTCAAATGCCGTGCGGACAGAGTCTTGAATTCTTGTCGCAGTATAGTCGTCCTGCTCATCGTCCATTTTCAGACGGTCAACCATCAATCTGACTTCAGTTTCACAGAAACGCTGCGGATTCTGAAGAATCGTGTCTATCTTCTCGACAGAGCAGGAGAGCGGCCCGGAAGTCATAACGAACACTCTGGAAAAGCCCTCTTCCTTCAAGGAAAGCATCCTCGCCACTCTGAACTTTTCCTCTTCCCAACGTATATCCGAAAGCAGGTAAACGGTCCCCTTGAGTCCCGTCACATATCGTGAAACCGTTTCCGGAGTATCGCAGACGACCTCTTCACCACTGATGGGTGAAAATGTATGCCCCACCCTTGCGAAAAGAAGTCTCAGGTAATCGTAGATTTCGGTAGTGGTTCCGACAGTCGAGCGAGGATTCCTGGTATTCACTTTCTGCTCGATGGCCACTGCCGGAGGAATGCCTGAAATGCTTTCCACGGCAGGTTTGGACATTTTCCCGAGAAACTGGCGGGCAAACGACGATATGCTTTCAGCATAACGCCTCTGCCCTTCGGCAAAAAGTGTGTCGAAAGCCAGCGACGATTTTCCCGAGCCGGATACGCCGGTTATGACCACGAACCTGTCACGAGGTATGTCCAGCGAAATACCCTTCAGGTTATTGACCTCTGCCTTTCTGATGGAAATGTCATTGTTCATCATTATGCAAAAATAGCACAAATCATTCCAAAAGGAAAATAATGCCTATTTTTGCGAGTGATGAAAACAGTTGAAACATTTGATTTGTCCCTTCTGGATGCAGCGCAGGCCGAAGCAGTGGAATACCTTGACGGACCGTCACTTATCATAGCCGGAGCAGGCTCCGGGAAAACACGGGTGCTTACTTTCAAAATCGCGAATCTCCTCACCAAGGGGGTGGAGCCGGGTTCGATTCTTGCCCTGACTTTCACGAACAAGGCTTCCAGGGAAATGAAGGAAAGAATTTCCTCACTCGTCGGAGAAGGAAAGGCATCACGGCTGTGGATGGGCACTTTTCACTCCATTTTCATCCGCATACTCAGGCGTTATGCCGATTTCACCCCCTACCCGCCTTCATTCACTGTCTATGACACCACCGATACCAGGAGCGCCATACGGCAGTGCATCAAGGAACTGGAACTGGATGACAAAAGCTACAAGCCTCAAGATGTGGCATCCAGAATATCCATGGCCAAGAATAATCTGGTCACAGCTTCGGCATATAAGAACAATCCTGTCATAATCGAAAAAGACCGCGCCTCCAGAAAGGGGCAAATCTGCGACATCTACGAGCTGTATGCGCGCAAGTGCCTCACTGCCGGAGCGA
>JAZUEO010000200.1:0-10214 GCA_045640205.1 Candidatus Coprenecus sp.
CCTTTTTTGCCTGAACGGCAATTCAGCAGATAAGTCTGATATTCTTTCGGACTCCGGTCCTGGAATAAAGCGGAAAGGGAATCTGCCAGTGCCTTGTAGTCGGCTTGGAACAGTGAATCGCTCTGCACTCTCAGGTCCATGTAGATTTCATGGTCAGTTGTGCTGATGGCCAGAGGCTTGCCGTTGTATGAGAAAATGGTTCCTCTGGACGGATTGAGCGTGTAGGTGCGATATTCATCCTCGATGCTGTAACGGTCTTCGGCGTAGTATTGCAGATAGACGATTCGGCCACAGGCATATAGCATCATGGCTGTCAGGATAAAGAAAAATGTCCTGAAAGTCGTGATATACCTTTTTTTAGCGTCATCTTCCATCATAAGCGATATTTTATCTTCCGGATACTACCAGTGGAGGAGTAGTCGGAACGTGCAGTTCTGAATTAATGTTTCGCAGAATCGTTTCGGTCTGCTGGGCCGTGGTCAATTCCTGCATTTCGGAAAACCGCGTAGTGTAGTCGGTTCTCAGTTCTTTTATTATCTGGTCATTGTCAAGGATGTCAAGCGCCTTGTCACTGACGCGATAGTGTACGGAAATGTATATGAACAGGAGAATGAAGACATACATCACCAGTTTCCACTGCGTGGAGAGCATCAGCAGTATCTTGCCTCCGAAGATTCCTTTGATTACAGTTTTTCGCATATTCTCAATTTCGCACTTCTGGCTCTGGTGTTGTTTCTGATTTCATTTTCCGATGGGACAATGGGCTTGCGGTTGAGTGCTCTGACCATTGGTTTCCTGATTCCGTAAATCTTCATTTCGGGACTCTCGTCACTGCCGGCCGCGTTCCCTGATTTGATAAAATTCTTCACCATCCTGTCCTCCAGGGAATGATAGGTGATGATGACGAAACGCCCTCCCTTGTTCAAGGAAAGTGCAGCGCCATCAAGGAAATGCTCTAGAGAACTCATCTCCCCATTGACCTCGATTCTGAGTGCCTGATAAATTCTGGCCAGAACCTTGTGCTCGTTCACAGGCGGAAGAATGCTTTTAAGTGCCTCGGTCAAATCTTTATTGGTCTGAATCGGCCTGTCAGCCCGGGCCCTGCATATAAGACGTGCTGCCCGGCGGCTGTTTTCAAGTTCCCCGTACCGATGGAGGATGTCCGCTATTTTTTCTTCTTCAAAATGATTCAAAATGTCTTTGGCGGTGATTTTCCCCATTGTGTTCATCCGCATATCCGGTTCTGCATCCCCGAATCTGAAGGAAAACCCCCTTTCGGAAGTGTCGAACTGATGGGATGAAACACCCAAATCAGCCAGTATCCCGTCCACATGCTCGAAACCGAGATAGCGGACGAAGTTATGAATGAAGCGGAAATTATTGTGTACAGGGATGACTCTGGAATCATCCGGTGCATTGCGTATGGCATCTGCATCCCTGTCGAAAACTATCAATTTTCCCTTTTTCCCGAGCCTCGACAGAATACCCCTGGTGTGTCCGCCTCCTCCGAGAGTGGAGTCAACGTACACGCCATCATCCTTGATGTCAAGCGCCTCCAGACTTTCACCAAGAAGAACAGGTATATGATATGCCGCTTCAATCATTATCCGAGTATGCGTTCAGCAAGAAGGGCTTCGTCTGCCGGTTCGCTTGTCATTGAATCGGACAGTTCAGCGGACCAAAGCTCTATTTTGTGATCCAGGCCTTTGAATACAACTTCTTTCCTGACTTGAATCATATCGAGAAGTTGTTTAGGTATCGCGATTCTTCCAAGTTTAGGGTCCGGTTCGACAGCCGCCCGATTGCTCATAAAAATTCTCCATAGCCTGTTGTGCTCAGGGTTGAAGAAATTAAGTTTTGATTTGATGTCTTCAGACATTTTCTCCCACTCATTGTCGGTGTATATGCACAAACAGGGGTCAAAAGGATCTTTCTTGACTATGAAATGAAGAGGAGTCTCTCCCATAACGGCTTTGAATGCAGATGGAAAGACCAGTCTCCCTTTATCGTCAAGCTTGGCTCTATATTCTCCTATGAATTTTACCATAAGCGCAAAATTAGATATTCTTTTCCAAATTTTTCCAAAATCTTCCATTTTTTTCCACATTTTTTTTAACTTTGCACGTCTGTCGATTTGACGGCACGGCAGCTAAGGAAATCTATGGAAAAAAGAAACATTGTCAGATATTCGATTATCGCAGCAATATGTGCGGCAGTACTTCTTATCGTTACGGCTTTCTTTCTCGGAGTGAAGGTCGGCAGAGGTGAAATGAAAATTGATTCCGGTGGAAAGGAATTGAGTGATTCGGCATCGGTACCGGAGGTGTCCGAACTGTCTTCTGTCGAAGGGGAAGAACCCGTTGAACGGCAGGAAGAAAATGACGGAGTGAGTCAGTTCGGAATTCCCATTGAGAATTACGAAATAACCGAGGGTGTGGTAAGAAACGGGGAATTCTTCTCCAATCTTCTTTCCCGCCTGGAGGTTCCGCCGGAAAAGATTCAAGGTCTCACGCAATCTGCCAAAGGAATTTTCGACTTGAAGAAGATACGTGTCGGGAATGAATACCACGCTTTCTTTTCAAAGGATGAGGGGCGTGAATTGGATTATCTGATATATGATATTGACAAGCGTGAGTATGTCAGATTCACATTGAAGGACACTCTCGCTGTGGAAGTGATTCGCAGGGAGATGCGTTCGGTGTTGAACTATGCCAAGGTAGTCATAAATACTTCCCTCTGGGTGGATGTCAAGAAATCCGGTGCTCCCATTCTGTTGGCATTGAAACTGGCTGATATGTATGCCTGGACCATTGACTTCTTCGGATTGCAGAAAGGGGATGCATTCGAAGCGGTTTATGAAACCCTTTACTGCGGGGACGAACTTCTCAGTGTGGAAAAGGTTCATTATGCATCTTTCGTGCATTCGGGGAAGGCTTATGACGTTTACTATTATCAGGTGGAAAACGAATCCAATACATATTGGAACGAGAAAGGAGAGAGTATGAGAAAGGCCTTCCTTAAAGCTCCGCTGAGTTTTACCAGAATCAGTTCCGGTTTCGGACGGCGTGTTCATCCCATTACCAGAAAGGCTCATCAGCATAACGGTGTGGATTATGCGGCGCCCTCAGGCACTCCGGTGATGAGTATCGGTGACGGGACTGTCGTTTTTGCCGGAAGGAAGGGTGCTGAAGGCAATATGGTTAAAATCAAACACAATTCGGTATATACCACAGCCTATCTTCATCTGTCCAAATACGGAAAGGGAATCAAATCGGGTGCCCGTGTATCTCAAGGACAGGTAATAGGTTATGTAGGAAGTACCGGACGCTCGACGGGCCCCCATCTGGATTTCAGAATATGGAAAAACGGTACTCCCGTAAATCCTCTCATGGTCAGTTCACCGCCTGCCGTACCCATATCCAAGGAACTGATGCCTGATTATGAAAAAGTGAAATCCGAGGCATTGACTCTGAAAAACAAGCTTTTGGCAGAGGAAACCGTACTCGCCGTACTCGGACACCTGAAAGGCGGAGAGGAAGAATAAAAGGGGGGAAGTCATTTGTTTTGACCGATTTTTTTTATCTTTGCGGATGTAATAAGAAAATCAACAGATAATTATGGCAACAACAGCAGATTTCAAGAACGGACTGTTTTTCAAATATGACGGGAAACCTGTCAGCATCATCTGGTTTCAGCATGTGAAACCCGGAAAAGGTCCCGCATTCGTCAAGTCAAAACTTCGTAACCTCGAAAACGGAAAGATTCTCGACCGTACATTCACTGCGGGTGAAAAAATCGAGCTCATCATAGTGGAGAGAAGACCTTACCAGTATCTTTATAAGGATGATATGGGCTATAACTTCATGCACTCCGAGACTTTCGAGCAGGTTTATCTGGCTGAAGAAATGGTGCCCAACGCTGACCTTATGAAGGAAGGAGAGGGTGTGGAAATGGTGTTCTGGGTAGATAAGGACGAAGAAAAATGTCTGTCCTGCGAACTTCCCAAGTATGTGGAAATGGAAATTACCTACACTGAACCGGCCGTCAAGGGAGATACCGCTTCTACAAATGCTATGAAGGAAGCCACCATCGAAACCGGTGCCATCATTATGGTTCCCCTCTTCATTAATCAGGGTGACAGAATCTGGGTTAACACAGAGGATCGTTCATACGGCGAACGTGTGAAATAAGATTTCCGACTTTTTGGAATGAGGGCCTTGTACACGATTCTACTTCTGGTAGTTTCGAACATATTTATGACTTTTGCCTGGTACGGGCATCTCAAACTTCAGGAGATGAAAGTGGTGTCCAACTGGCCCTTGGTCGCTATCATTCTCCTTTCCTGGGGAGTGGCACTTTTCGAATATTGTTTTCAGGTCCCTGCCAACAGGATTGGCTTTGCCGGTAACGGAGGTCCTTTTACTCTTATGCAGTTGAAAATTATCCAGGAGGTGATAACCCTTACGGTATTTACTATGTTCTCCGTTCTGCTTTTCAAGGGGGAGACACTCCAGTGGAATCATCTCGCCTCATTCGGCTGTCTGATCCTGGCCGTTTTCTTCGCTTTTCTGAAATAGGTTTTTTTTGCGCCGGAGATGGAGAATCTTCAGGAAGTTCACCGTTCCGTTTTCCGGATTATGGTAAGTCCATCCCTGATGGGGAAGGTGATGTATTCTATGGCGGAGTCGGAGCGAATCATCGAGTCGAAGGCGATGAGCGCTTCGGTCTGTGGGTCGTGTCTGTCCCGTCGGCTATGAGCCGTTTCAAGTGTCGCGTTTTGAGAAAAACCGGAAATGACTCGTCCGCTCCAGGCCGTATTGTCCACCAGAATCCATCCTCCGGGACCGACTTTATCAAAAACCAGTGAGTAGTATTTGCTGTATTGCCTTTTGTCCGCATCGATATAGACGATGTCATACGGTCCCGGCAGGGAAGGAATGATTTCCAAGGCGTCTCCTATGAAGAGGGTGGCGTCGAGTTCTGCGCGTTCCCATCCGCCACGGATGATGTCGGTAAGTTCATCGTCTATTTCGCAGGCATCCAGATGTCCACCGGATTTCATTCCCCGGGACAGGCAAATGGATGAATACCCGGTGAAGGTTCCGATTTCGAGAATGGAACGTGGCTCGACCATAAGTGAAAAAGCCTGCAGGAATTCTCCCTGTATGCCGTCGGACAGCATTCTGGCCTGCTTGGTTCTTAGATTTGTCTGTCTGCGAACCCATTCAAGTGCATTCTTGAGTCTGCTCATTATCGGAATGCCAGGATAGAGAGTCGTTCGGGATTAAATGTATCAATGGCCGCTTTTCTGAAGTCTTCGGGAGTTATGGCCTCGATTCCGGCACGAATTTGTTCCTGATTCGGGATATGTCCGTAAACCATCAGATTCTTTCCCATTGAAAGCACCTGAGCTTCACCGTTATCGGAAGAAATGGCTATCTGGCCGAGAAGCTGCTTTTTGGCCCTCTTGAGGGCAGACTGGCTTGGAAGTGTATCCCTTACTCTGGAAAGTTCTTTGAAAATCAGTGATTTGCATTTCTCGAAATGCTCTCTGTCGCAGCCGAAATAAATGGTGACAAGCCCTGTGTCTTCGTATTGGGTAAAGGCGGCGTCAACCCCGTAAACGAGGGCATTGCGCTCGCGCAGAAGTATGTTCAGCGTAGAATTGGCTGCCGGCCCGCCGAGGTAGTTGGTGAGCAGGATGAGCGGAAAACGTTCCCTCTGGTATAGGGAGTATGCCGGTCCGCCTATTATGCAGTGTACCTGATGGTGATGGTGAAGAGGTTCATGAATGAAGGCTTTCAGTTCGCCTGCGGCAATGGGGACGCGGGACGGGTGTCCGCAGAGAGTGAGGTTGCGGGTGGCTGCCGTCTGCCGTGAAGAGCGGTATTTCTGCAGGATATGGTTTATCATATCCTGAATTTTTACCTCTTCCAGGTCTGCCGTTACGGTTATGCATATATTCTCCGGAATGAAGCGCTCTTTCCAATAGGAGAGAATATCCTCTCTTTTGATTTTTCTGATGGAGGCCGTTTTCCCGAGTACAGGTGTTGCCAAGGGGGTGCCGCTGAAGAGCATTTCTTCGAAGTCATCGAAAATCTGGTCAGCAGGTGAGTCTTTATAGGATTTGATTTCTTCTATGATTACGGTACGTTCCTTTTCTATTTCCTTTTCGGGGAAAATGGAATTGAAGGCTATGTCCAGGAGGAGGTCCGCCGCTATGCGTATGTCTTCTTTCAGGACTGTGGCGTGAAGCACCGTTTCTTCTTTCGAAGTATATGCATTCAATTCCCCGCCAAGTTTTTCAAGGCAGGAATTTATGGTAGTGGCTGACTTGCTTTCCGTTCCCTTGAATATGAGATGTTCCGTGAAATGTGCCAACCCGCAGGGGAGGGTACCTTCATCTCGGGTACCTGTCTTGATGCTTACTGCGATATAGGCTACAGGTGAACAGCTGTGACGGAATGCGAACATGCATCCGTTTTCAAGAATGGTCATTATCGTGGATGATGTCTATTTGAAGTATTTGAGGATGCTCAGATATTCGATTTTTGAAAAACCTGCGGTTTTGTTTTTCGTGATGTGGTGCCTGTGATAGTAAACCAATTCTCCCGTGTCGGGGCAGATTAGCATCTGGTATGCATTGGAACTGCCGGGAGTCGGTTTTGACGGGTATAGGACAAGGGAGAAAAGAGTATTGGCGGGAGGGTTTTCCAGCAAGTCTTCGATTTCGGAGTCATCGACGAAAGATGCTTTGCCGTTGGAGTCGGCGGAGAGCTTGTCCTCAGAGATGTCGAATGCGAAATCTCCCTCCCTGAAGTATGCGTTGTCGAAACTTCCGGAATTGAAAA
This sequence comes from Candidatus Coprenecus sp., assembly GCA_045640205.1. Lineage (GTDB taxonomy): Bacteria > Bacteroidota > Bacteroidia > Bacteroidales > UBA932 > Minthomonas. The sequence goes on from JAZUEO010000200.1 coordinate 6,852, forward strand.
TGCCATTATACATCATCATCCCGCGGTATGCATTGATGGTTTTCGCTATGATTTTCTCAATGTGTTTCTGGATGATGGAAATATACGAAGGGAGATAAGGGAGAATTTTGCCCTCATCATCGTCAATCGGGGAAAGAGGCAGGGTTATGATTTCATCCATTTTGCTCAAGTCTTCAGCAGCGTCGGCAGACCCTTTGCGGAATGAGAGGAAATCCATTCCCGAATCCTCTTTCCATCCGGCATTCTTGCCTGTCCTGATGAGGAAAAATGCACTGGTATCGGTTTTTTCCTTCGCAAATTCTTCTTTCGAAATGAATTCGAAGGGAGAAATGTACCAGCCTTTTTCCACGGCTTCCTTCAAAAGCGCGTCCGTGAGGGTGTTGTCATTCAGAAGAAGAACTTTGATGGTCTTGCCGGGTAAACTTTTCAAGTCATCTTTAATGGGTGGGGCAGTTGAATTCCTGAAGGAACTCAAGCGGCCGCTGGCTGTTTCCTGTGCCATAGCGCAAATAGCGGTCAGAAGTACCAATGATATTGAAACTAATCTTCTCATAACTAAAAACAACTTAGAACTGTGGGCAAAGTTATGGAAATATTTCTATTTTTGTATTTTAATGATGTCATCGGAAAGAGGATTATGGAGCAGTTCATAGTATCAGCCAGAAAATACCGGCCTGACAGTTTTGAATCACTGATAGGTCAGGAAACCATAGCCGCTACATTGAAAAACAGTATTCGGAGAAATCAGTTGGCTCATGCTTATCTGTTTTGCGGTCCGAGAGGAGTGGGGAAGACCACGACTGCCAGAATCTTCGCCAAGTCGATAAATTGTCTCAATCCTTCCGGAGATATGGACCCTTGCGGTGAATGTGAGTCCTGCATTTCGTTTCAGGAGAACCGTTCATACTGCATCCACGAACTTGATGCCGCCTCCAATAACTCGGTGGATGATATCAGGACTCTGACAGATATGGTCCGCATCCCCCCTCAGGTGGGAAAATACAGCGTGTTCATCATCGATGAGGTTCATATGCTGTCCTCCGCCGCTTTCAACGCATTCCTGAAGACATTGGAGGAACCTCCATCCTATGCCATCTTCATATTGGCCACGACGGAGAAGCACAAGGTGCTGCCCACGGTAATGTCGCGTTGCCAGACTTACGATTTCAATAGAATTTCAGTCGGAGACATCGTCAAAAACTTGAAGAGCATTGCCGTTAAGGAGGGGGTGACTGCCGATGACGAGACCTACCATATTCTGGCTATGAAAGCCGACGGTGCCATGCGCGATGCCCTGACCCTCTTCGATCAGAGCGTGGCTTTCTGTGGAAAGGAAATCAAGGTCGAGGATGTGAAAAGAAATCTGAACGTACTCGACTCGGATTACTGTTTCCGTATAGTGGAAAATTCTCTCAAGGGGGATTATGTCTCATCTCTGCTGATTCTGGATGAAATCCTTTCCAAGGGATTCAATGCCCTTCATTTCATTTCGGGCTTGAGTTCGCATCTGCGTAATCTTTTGGTCTGCGCAGGTGGGGGAACCGATTCCCTGCTTGATATGCCGGAAAGTTTGATAGAAAAGTATCGGTCTCAGGCATCTGCCTGTCCCGTTCCCTTCCTATATGAGTCCTTGACTGCCACTACCTCCTGTGAGGCGGGGTACAGACAGAGTGGTAATCAGAGACTCCTCATCGAATTCGCGCTGATGAAAATGAGTCTCGGGACGAAGGCGGTGCATCGACCTGCACCGGAAGCGCTGCCCCAGCCCGCACCCCAGCCCGCATCTCAGCCGTTATCTGAATCTGCTCCCCAGCCTGAGATTCAACCTCTATCTCAACAGCCCCCTCGGAAGCAGACATCTTCCCCGGGTGTGTCGCTCCAAGGAATGATGAAGAAAGTGGTTCGGGAAGAAACTCTTCCTGCTGAAGGAACTCTTCCGGATAATCCATATACCGAAGATGATTTTCTGAAGGCTTGGTCCCAACTCGCTGAACAGAAAAGAGCCGCCGGGCAGCAGAGTCTGGCAGCTGCGATGGAAATGTATCATCCATTGGTGGACGTGGCTAACAATAATGCTACTTTCTACCTCAGCAATGAAAGGCAGCTTTCGTGGATGCAGGCCGGTCCCCGGAAGAAAATGTGCGATGCTTTGAGGAAAATGCTGAACAATCATTCGTTGGAACTTTCCGCAGAAATCGCACCGGGGCTCGAAAATGAGTCACAGGAGAAAGTGCCTTATACCGATTCGGAAAAAACGGCCTGGTTATTGAAAAACAATGAAAATTTCAGGGAATTGCACAAAGCATTGGAACTGGATGTGAAATGAATTTGCGTTATGAAGTGCTACTGTAGAGATTTGGTGAAGAAATACGGGATGAGGACTGTCGTCAAAGGGGTTTCCTTTGAAGTGGAGCAGGGTGAAATTGTCGGTCTTCTCGGACCGAACGGAGCCGGTAAGACCACGAGTTTCTATATGATTACCGGATTGATAAAACCGAACCACGGCAGAATCTTTCTCGGAGACGAGGAAATCACGGATCTCCCTATGTATAAAAGGGCGCAGAAGGGCTTGGGATATCTTGCTCAGGAAGCTTCGGTATTCAGAAAGATGAGCGTTGAGGACAATATCATGTCAGTAATGGAACTCTCGGACCTTACCCGTGCAGAAAGGGAGGAGAAATTGGAATCGCTGATAGATGAATTCCGTCTTCACAAAGTCCGCAAGAGTCTGGGTATTCAGCTCTCCGGTGGTGAACGCCGGCGCTGTGAAATCGCGCGGGCATTGGCCATTTCGCCTAAATTCATCCTTCTGGATGAACCGTTTGCCGGAGTTGACCCCATCGCTGTGGAGGATATTCAGCACATCATTGCGAAGTTGAAATACAAGAATATAGGAATAATTATTACAGACCATAACGTGCACGAGACTCTGGCCATTACGGACAGGGCCTATCTGCTTTACGAAGGTTCCATTCTGGAGGAAGGTACCGCGGAACAGCTGGCCAATAATCCGGATGTCAGGAGAAAATATTTGGGGCAGAACTTTGAATTGCGTAAGGCTGTATTGCACGAAAGAGTGGAAGATTTGCAATGAAAATCACTCTTCTTCTGGTGGGCAAGACGGCATTTCCGTTCGTTCGTGACGGAATGCAGATGTATGAAAGAAGGATTCTCAAGCACCTGTCTTATTCACGGACGGAAATTCCCGACGTCAAAGGAACCAAATCCCTTAGTCCGTCTCAGGTCAGGGAGAAGGAGGGGGATGAAATCCTCAAGCGGATAACGGAGAAGGATGATGTGATTCTACTTGATGAACGGGGAGATGAAATGTCCTCTTTGGATTGGGCCAAAGAGTTGGAAAAG
>JAZUEO010000201.1:0-2790 GCA_045640205.1 Candidatus Coprenecus sp.
ACGATATTCTTGATATGATAGATGGGATAAGACACGCGGGTGTTTTCAGTCACGCTCTTGTCGTTGAAATCTATCTTGCCGTCTGCATCTACAGTAACGTTCTCAAGGAGAGCGTCGCGATGGATGGCGTTATAGATATCAGGTTCGGAATCCTTGTCAAGTTTGATAACCTTCGCATAGCAACCGCCTTCGAAGTTGAATACACCGTGGTCATCCCAGCCGTGTTCATCGTCACCGATAAGGAGACGTTTGGGGTCGGTTGAAAGGGTGGTCTTGCCTGTACCTGAAAGACCGAAGAAGATGGCTGTATTCTCACCGTTCATATCCGTATTGGCTGAACAGTGCATAGCAGCGATACCCTTCAGAGGAAGGTAGTAATTCATCATTGAGAACAGACCTTTCTTCATTTCTCCTCCGTACCAGGTATTCAGGATAACCTGTTCCTTGGTGGAAACGTTGAAAGCTACTGCTGTTTCCGAACGGATACCAAGTTCCTTGAAATTAGTGACTTTTGCCTTGGCGGCACAGAATACCACGAAATCGGGTTCTTGCTCGAATTCTGCTTCGTTCTGAGGACGGATGAACATATTTGTCACGAAATGAGCCTGCCAGGCCACCTCCATAATAAAACGGACTTTCATACGGGTATCCTTATTGGTTCCGCAGAAACCGTCCACTACAAAAAGGCGTTTACCTGAAAGTTGTTCAAGAGCGAGAGTTTTCAGAGCCTTCCACTGAGACTGTGACAGTTCGTGATTATCATTAGGATACTCAGGGGTGTTCCACCAGACAGTATTCTTGGAGTTCTCATCCATAACGATGTATTTGTCCTTGGGAGACCGCCCGGTATATTCACCGGTCATAACGTTGATGGCTCCAAGTTCAGTCACCTGACCTTGGTCAAATCCTTCAAGGCCGGGTTTGGTTTCCTCATTATAGAGGACTTCGTAAGTGGGATTGTAGAGAACCTCGGTTACACCGCTGATTCCATACTTGGTCAAATCGATTTTAGACATAATTGTTTATTTAAAGTTTTTATAATCCTTAGTCAAAGTCAGGCATTTCAAGCGACAAATATACTTCAAAAATTATTCCAAATGAAGAAAAGTCATAGAAGATGTTTAATTTTGTCGCAAAAGGGAGAGATGACAAAATGATATTGGAGACATTGCAGCGATTCTGGGGTTATTCATCATTCCGTCCCAGACAGGAAGAGATTATCAATTCCGCCCTTGAAGGGAAGGATACATTGGCCATACTCCCTACGGGAGGTGGAAAATCCATCTGTTTTCAAGTACCCGCGATGGAAAAAAATGGTATTGCCATAGTCATCACTCCACTCATCTCCCTTATCAAGGACCAGGTTCAGAATCTGCAGATACGCGGCATCAAGGCCATTGCCATCCATTCCGGTATGACCTTCCACGAAATTGACATTGCTCTGGACAATGCCCGTTTCGGAGATTACAAGTTCCTGTATGTTTCCCCCGAGCGCCTGCGAACCGATATCTTCCGCACCCGTGCAGCTACGATGAACGTGAATTTCATCGTGGTGGATGAAGCGCACTGCATCTCCCAGTGGGGACACGACTTCCGCCCCGATTACCTTCAAATCAAGAATCTGCGCGACATACTTCCAGGCGTACCTGTCATAGCCCTGACAGCCACGGCCACCCGGAAAGTGGCCGAAGAAATTATGGACAGTCTCGGTTTCGCTTCGCGCAATATGATATGTTCAGGATTTTCCCGTCCGAATCTTGCCTACGTGGTACGCCGCGTCGAGGACAAACTGGGGAAGCTCCTCAATGTATGCAAGAGCGTTCCCGGTACAGGAATCGTATATGTCAGAGAAAGAAAAAAAACAAGGGAAATAGCCGAATTCCTGATTTCTCAGGGATATGATGCAGATTTCTACCACGCTGGACTCAGCAAGGAGGAACGTTCATCAAAACAGGACCGCTGGAAGCAGGGTACTTTGAGAATAATAGTGGCTACAAATGCCTTTGGAATGGGCATAGACAAACCTGATGTCCGATTCGTCGTCCATCTGGACCTCCCTGAATCACTTGAAGCCTATTATCAGGAAGCGGGACGTGCCGGAAGGGATGGGTTGAAATCATATGCCGTACTGCTCTGGAACGAGACCGATATCGTCAGACTGAACAGAATCTACAAAATATCCTTCCCCGAACCGGAATATATAGCCGACATATATCAGAAGGTATTTCTGTATCTGGGAGTGGCTTATGAGGAAGGAGACGGACAGACATACAAATTCAATCACGAAGAATTCTCCAGGAGGTTCAATCTTTATTCTGCATCAGCATGGTATGCCATAAGATATCTTGACAGCGCAGGTTATTGGAGCATCTCGGACGAAGTGGACAACCCGAGCAGAATAACATTTACCGTAAGCAGGGATGCCCTTTATCGTATCCAACTAAAAGACAAACACTTGGATACGTTTATCAAAGCTTTGATGAGGATTTATCCGGCATTGTTCTCCATGCTGGTATCCATAGATGAAACCTACATCGCCAAGGTCATCAGGGACTCTGTTCCAAAAGTTAAGGAAATGTTGATACGCCTCTCCAGAGAACACGTCATCACCTATATTCCAAGAGCCCGTTCCCCCTTGATAACGTTCCATACAGAAAGACTCACCCCCGAAAACCTTTACCTCTCCGCCAAAGATTTCAATGAAAGGAAAGAGCGTTATAAAGAGAAAGTGGATGCTATGCTCAAATACATTTCAGACAAGGTGGATGACAAGGACGGACACCTCCCCTG
>JAZUEO010000202.1:0-2275 GCA_045640205.1 Candidatus Coprenecus sp.
AACAGACCTAACTACAGTTTCGTAAAGGCGGACATCTGCGACTTCGACACCATATTTGCCCTGATGCAGAAGGAAAAAGTGGACGGAATCATCCACCTCGCCGCAGAAAGCCACGTGGACCGTTCCATCAAGGACCCCTTCACCTTCGCCCGCACCAACGTTATGGGAACCCTCTCCCTCCTTCAAGCTGCCAAACTCTATTGGGAATCACTTCCTGAAAAATTCGAAGGCAAAAGGTTCTACCACATATCCACCGACGAAGTTTACGGTGCACTGCAGATGACCCACCCCGAAGGAATCGAGCCCCCTTTCACCACCAAAGCATCCTCTGGCGAACATCATCTTGCCTACGGCAATACCTTTTTCACCGAAGAACTCAAATACCAGCCCCACAGCCCCTACAGTGCATCCAAGGCCTCTTCGGACCACTTCGTAAGGGCATTCCACGACACCTACGGGCTCCCTACCATAGTCACCAACTGCTCCAACAACTACGGTCCTTATCAATTCCCCGAAAAGCTCATTCCCCTGTTCATTAACAACATCCGTCACCGCAAACCCCTCCCCGTCTATGGAAAGGGAGAAAATGTCCGTGACTGGCTCTACGTCGAAGACCACGCCAGAGCCATCGACCTGATATTCCATAAAGGAACCATAGCCGAGACCTACAACATCGGAGGATTCAACGAATGGAAGAACATCGACATCGTAAAAGTACTCATAAGGACTGTAGACAAATTATTGGGACGCAGCGAAGATGAGGATATGAATCTCATCACATACATAAGCGACAGGGCCGGACACGACCTCCGTTATGCCATAGACTCCACCAAACTCCAGAAAGAACTTGGCTGGGAACCTTCCCTCCAGTTCGAAGAGGGAATCGAAAAAACCGTAAAATGGTACCTCGACCATCAGGAGTGGATGGATAACATCACCTCCGGCGATTACGAAAAATACTACGCATCGATGTACTCCGGCCGATAATGACCCCCATCTGCAAATGATGCCTCTTACCTGACTGTCAGCGCCACGGAAGCGACCGCCATCACTCCTGCAGTCTCCGTTCTCAAACGCGATTCACCAAGAGAAATCGGAGTCAGGGCGGAATCCGCCGCCACCGACAGTTCCTCCCTGGAGAAATCCCCTTCAGGTCCTATCATTATCAGAATACGTGGAGAAGTGACTTCTCCCGCAAGTTTTCCAAGAACATCAGTGATATGAACCCTTGATATCCCTTCCCCCGCCGAATTCACAAGCTCCCGGTCACAGAAGGCTATACCCCGCAGCTCGTACCCCTGTGCCCGCGACAGTAATTCCGACACCGTCATCATATCGTTCAACTGAGGCACAGTTCCCTTGAGCGACTGCTTGGCAGCCGAAAGGATAACTCTTTCCTCACGTTCCAGCTTCACAATTTTCCGTATTGAGTGGTCACAAAGCAGGGGGGTGATTTCATCGACCCCTATCTCGGTCGCCTTTTCCAGAAACCATTCGAACCGGTCAATATTCTTGGTGGGAGCGATGGCAATATGCAGATAATATGGATGAGAACCGAATCCACCCTCGACGGAAAGAATTTTCAGCACGGCACGTCCGGGACTGGCATCACACAGAACACATCTGTAAAGATTTCCGTCCGAACAACTCACATGGATTTCATCTCCCGCGACGTGGCGAAGCACCCTGACACAATGGTTCGACTCTCCCTCAGGAAGCACGATTTCCCCATCGAGAATATCATTTGAATAAAAAATCTCCATTTCCTCTACCAGTACTTAGTGTATTGCAAAGTTAATAAAAGTAACTTTGCGGCACTATGGATAAATTCAAATCATTCCTCTCCGCCACCCGGCCCCGGACTCTCCCGGCCTCCATCGCCCCGGTACTGCTCGGCAGCGCCTTAGCCGTCAGGGAGGGAGGCTTCAAACTCAGCGCAGCATTGCTCTGTATGGGAGTTGCGCTCTTCGCTCAAATCGCAAGCAATTTCGCCAATGACTATTTCGATTTCAAAAACGGATCCGACACTCCAGGAAGACAGGGACCGGTCCGTATGTCAGCTTCCGGGAAACTCAAGCCTGAGACCGTCCTGTACGGAGCCATAGCTTTCCTCAGCACCGCCTGCCTGTGCGGACTCTGCCTGCTGTTCTTCGCATCGTGGTGGATTATTCCGGTCGGAATCGTCATCGCCCTCTGCGTTTTCGCCTATTCCGCCGGACCATACCCTCTTTCCCGCCACGCACTCGGCGATATCACCGTTCTGGTCTTCTACGGG
>JAZUEO010000203.1:0-10897 GCA_045640205.1 Candidatus Coprenecus sp.
CCGAGGTTGAGCTGGAGTAGTAAGGGGAAATGCCAACGGAGGAGCCAGACGGAGACGTATTGAATCGATATGTCGTGCCTGTCTCGGGTGATTTGAATGTGAAACAGTCTGAACCGCTATTGCCAACACATTTGGTGTTAATGAATGAAGTGTAAATGAGAAGAGTGTCAGGCTTCTTGTTGTCTGTTACATTGTATCCGGCGTAGGATGCCGCCCACTGGAAGTAGTCGCCGACGATGATATCCTCGTCGTCCGTTCCGGGGACCTTGACGGCGGTGTCTGTTGTATTCCCTCCCTTCCATTTCTTTTTGCCAGAATCGGTAATTGCAAGGTTCTGTTTGCTCCATCTGAGTTTGGTTTTCGGGGTTGAGGTGTCATTGTCATAATCTGCCTCGATTTCAACATATTCAACAAGAGGTGTAGGCGCTGCCCAGTTTTCTTTGGTCACGGTGTAGAGGGTGCCGACTGCGATATCCGTATTCGCCTTTTCGCCCGTGATGGTCTTTTCTTTGGCTCCGCCGGAGAATGTGAGGTCGCCATATTTTCATTGACTTCCAAAATTTTAAGACATTTTTCAGAATGATTCCATCCGGCCGCTCTGCCTGCCGCGCTCTGAAATCGAATATCTTGGCGAATCTGACGAGAGCCCCTGAGCACAGGAGCCCCTACTTGTTTACCGACAGGATTTTCCGCTTCAAAGTTGGCAACTACGCGAGTACTCGCGTAATCGCCAACTTTTGGTTCTTGCAATTGTGAAAGTGAAGATTTAACTTTGCGGATTATGGAAGCACAGACCACACTTCGGAATCTGCCCATCGGCATTCAGAACTTCGAAAGCCTGAGGGCTGACGGTTATCTTTACGTTGACAAGACGGAACAGATATATCGCCTCATCACCACAGGCCGCTACTATTTCCTCTCCCGTCCACGCAGGTTCGGAAAGAGCCTTCTGATGAGCACGATTCATTCTTACTTCAGCGGCAGGAAGGACTTGTTCGAAGGGTTGGCGATAGAGAAACATGAGAAGGAGTGGATAGCGTACCCCGTGCTGCATCTGGACCTGAATACCAACAAGTATGACACTCCGGAGGTTTTGGAACAGAAAATTGGAGAATCGTTGAATCAGTGGGAAACACTATATGAATGTTCTCGTCCGGATCTTACGCTCGGGATGCGTTTTGAGAACGTCATCCGCCGCGCCTTCGAGCAGACCGGCCGCAAGGTGGTGATTCTCGTGGATGAGTACGACAAGCCTATGCTCCAGGCCATCGGAAATCCGGCTCTCCAGGATGCATACCGCGCCACCCTCAAGGGCTTCTACGGTGCACTGAAATCAATGGACGGATGCATAAAGTTCGCCCTTCTGACGGGAGTTACCAAGTTCGGAAAGGTGAGCGTATTCAGCGATTTGAACAACCTCAATGACATATCGATGGATGAGTGCTATGCCGACATCTGCGGTATAACTGAGCAGGAATTGCTCTCAAACTTCGATGCGCATATAGTACGCCTGGCGTTGAATAACGATATTCCGAAAGAGACTGCCGTGGTGAAGCTTCGCGAACAGTATGACGGATATCATTTCCATCCCAAGGCCGCAGGCGTATATAATCCGTTCAGTCTGCTGAACTGCCTGAACAAAAGAGAATACAGTGACTATTGGTTCGAAACCGGGACCCCGACATATCTGGTCCGTCTTCTGCAGGAGCACAATTACAATCTGGAGAAAATGAGCCGGGAGGAGACTTCGGCTGACGTGTTGAACAGCATCGATGCGAACTCCACAAATCCCATCCCGGTCATATACCAGAGCGGATATCTCACCATCAAGGACTATGACTCTATCTTTGAAACATATACGCTTGGCTTTCCCAACAGGGAGGTCGAAAAGGGGTTTATGAACTTTCTGGTGCCGTACTACACCCCGATTCCGAACAGCAGTTCAGCCTTTGAGATAAAATCCTTCGTGCGCGACGTAAGCACCGGTGACACCGAGAGTTTCGTCAAACGACTGAAATCCTTCTTCGCAGACATTCCTTACGACCTGATAAAGAACACCGAGAACCACTACCAGAACGTCGTTTTCATCATCTTCAAACTGATGGGCTTCTACACACAGGCGGAATACCGCACCAGCGAAGGGCGCATCGATATGGTGGTCAAAACTCCCAAGTTCTGCTACGTGCTGGGATTCAAACTCGACGGCACAGCCGAAGAGGCTCTGGCACAAATCAGCGACAAGAACTACACCCTGCCCTTCGCCGTCGATGACCAACAAATCATCCGCATCGGCATCAACTTCGACTCCGCCACCCGTAACATCGACAAAGTCCTCGTAGAATCCTGAATCAACCTTCATTCAGGGCTGAAATGCAGCCTGCGGCAAAGCTCTGCCAGAAGGTGGTTCAGGGGCTTCGACAATACTTGCCGGACCGCGAGTGGGGTAGGGAAAGCTGTTTTTTATACTAATCTGAAACGGGACGCACGGAGAAGCCGTAGTAACGATTGAATTGGTACTGCGGAGTGACAGCGCCACTACCGAAGTATAAGCAGTACGCGAATTTGGGACTGGACGAGTAGTAGAGACTACTTGACCAATAGAAGCCTTCGGAGAGCCCACCGTTGAAGGAGGCATCCCTGCCGTTGCGAGCAGCGGGGAAGAACAACAAAGCATCGGACTTGCCTAAACCTGTAGGAAATGCATTCCCTTTTGTTCCTGCTGTGTGATCTGCATCCGGAGTGAATACATAATATCCGCAGTCATCTTCAACCCAAACCCAATAAGTGGCATTATACAATGCATAGAACTCGGCTGTGGTAGGCATACGCCAATCGCCGCCAAGGATGATGCTGGCGACGTCGTCGTTATCAGGTGTTCTTTCAAGGATATTCTTGCCGTCTCCCTCGGAAGAGGTCGTCTTTGTGTATTTCGAGAAGACTGAGGTTGAGTCGGAGTAGTAAGGGGAAATGCCAACGGAGGAGCCAGACGGAGACGTATTGAATCGATATGTCTTCGTGCTGTCCGTGGCTGATTTGAAAATAAAATTGTAAACGATATCGCCAACGCACTTGGTGTTGTTGAATGCAGTGTAGATGAGAAGGCCTTTGTTTGCATCAGAAGCATTTCCGCAGTAATTCTCGTGAGCCCCCCACTGGAAGTAGTCGCCAACAATGACATCCTCGTCGTCCGTTCCGGGGACCTTGACGGCGGTTTCTGTATTTTCACCCTTCCATTTCTTTTTGCCAGAATCGGTGATTGCAAGGTTCTGTTTATACCATCTGAGGGTGGTGGAGTCTATTCCGTTATACAGCGCCTTGATTTCAACATAAGGCTTTGTATACCAACCTGACGCGCCGACAGTATAAAGGGCACTTGTCGCGAGTTCCGTATTGTCAGTACTTTCTCTGATGCTGTTACAGTCAGTGAACGAAAGGTCGCTGATTTTCAGACCTGAGGGAACGAGAATGGAAACATACACAGGGTATGCAGTTTCAGGGGTAGTTGCCACGTGAATCCTTTTCTTGTTGGTGTATGTCGTTTCTCCTGACGGAACGCTGTTAGCGATTCCAAGGCCGGTGGAGATGACTTCGACATACTCGGTGCTGGTAGTCGGGGGGGTGATGCTGAACACTACCGTCTGGTTCTGGAATTCCGCCTCGGTCAGAATGTTTTCTGCCATACAGATGTTCGCGCTTGCGAATGTGCCATCCTGAACCGTGGAGACGAAGACGCCTTCAATATTTTTATCGTCTTTCATTTTCGCGGCCTTCGCAGGATAAACAGCCGTGAGGAGACCTGCAAGTTTCGTTTTGAATGTGGCCGCTCCTCCGGATACGGAAACCTGACAGGTATCGGGTTCATCCCGTCCGTTGGCCACCAGAATCTTGTCACCGTTGGTGAACTTCGGCTGAACGCCGTCAAGGGTCGTTTTGGTCTGAGGGGTGAAGGTGACGGTTATGACACGCTCCTCATTTGCGGCCTGTCCCTCATTAACGGTCGGGTCCTCATTCGGTTCCTGTGCCGGATTAACTTTCTGACACGACACTAATGCCATAACTGCGGCAGCTGTCGCCGCGATGATAATCTTGGTGGTCTTATTCATATTTCCTTACTCCTGCGATTAAATAGCTTCTAAAATAAACTTCCGTTTGGATACAGACTTTGACAGTCTTGTGAATTCAATTTTACTTTTCCTTTCATCAAAATGAGACATTCTCGGATGACTGGTTTTATCTCTTACATGAAAAATGACTCTCACACCGGAACATAACATCACCTCCGGACACGACAAAGCCGCGGTCCTGATGCCAGAACCGCCGCAGAACTCCCGCAAGTCGCTAATTGATAAATATTTATACCCCCCTCGAAGAAGTCAGAGAGGAAACATTATTGAGATATGTGCAGAAAATGCTCATTTAGAAACAAAGTTCGCCATTTTTTCTTTGCCTTCCAAAATTTTACGACATCATTTCCGGAACTTGAGTTCTTTACAAGAAAACCGGAACCAAACGAACACTGGAAACAGATTCTTACCTTTTCTTCATTTTGACGAACAGTTCCATCGCACGGTATTTGGCAAGTCCAAGACTGTCGAGCGCTTTGGCCGTATTCTGGGTGCGTTCTTCCGCACGCTGCCAGAATTCCCGTTTATCCGCTCCGGGGAATGGCATTATGTCTTTCTGTGAGAGGTGTTTGTATATGGCGTGACGCTTCTTTATCATCTCCTCCGGGCTCAAAGGTACTGCCATATCTTCTTCAGCGAAACTCCATTCTTTCCAGGCACCGCGATAAAGCCAGATTTCGCATTTTTTCGCCCACTCTTCCTTATCCCAAAGTCTTTCCATACTTTCCAGAACGATGTCGGTGCATTTCTTGTGGGTGCCGTGCGGGTCATAGAAATCACCTGCGGCATATATCTGGTCGGGTTTGATTTCCTGAAGCAGATTCATTACGATTTTATAATCCGCATCGGTTATTTTACCCTTCTTGATGCCTCCGGTTTCGTAGAAGGGAAGATTGAGAAAATGGGCATTGGCGCGATCGTTCAGGCCGAGTTCGCGAACAGCGGCACGGGCTTCTGCGCGACGGATGCTCCCCTTTATGTCGAGAAGTGCTCTCGGTTCTGGTTCATTTCTTTTTTTGGAATCAATGATGGCTTTGACCTCTTCGTATCTGTTACCGAAACCGAGTTCACGGGATGTGTCTATGTTTTGGAGGACAACGTCATCGTGAACAGCTACGTTACCCGATGTCTCGTATGCGACGTGGACATCGTGTCCATTATCTATCAGACGTCTGAAAGTTCCTCCCATAGAAATTACGTCATCATCTGGATGAGGTGAGAAAATAACAACTTTCTTCGGGAACGGGGTGGCGGGAACGGGTCTGTATGTGTCATCGGCGTTGGGTTTTCCTCCCGGCCATCCTGAAATGGTATGCTGGATGTCATTGAAAACGTCAATGTTGATTCTGCTGTATTCCTTTCCCGTATAATCCAGAAGACCGCCGAGAGAGTTTTCAAGATAATCCTCCAAACTGAGTTCGAGAATGGGTTTGCTCACTGTCCCGGAAAGCCAGGTGACGGCTTTTCTGATATATTTGTTTGTCCAGTCACAGTCTCCTACAAGCCAGGGCGTGTTTTCTATGGTGAGTTCTCCTGCGGCATCTTTGTCTATCACCATTTCCACGTCCGTGTGATTCTGGAAATAAGAAGCCGGGATGGATGTATCAGGTACCTCTTCCACAATTTTCCGAACCACTTCAGCTTTTTCTTCACCCCAGGCCATGAGCAGGAGTTTTTTCGAACGCATAAGAGTGCCTATTCCCATAGTGATGGCCATCTTCGGAATGTCATTGGGGTCTGTGAAGCGGCTACTCTGGAAAATCAGATTGTTATGAGTCAAACGTACCAGACGGGTTTTGGTCTTGGTGTGAGTACCGGCATCATTGAAACCTACCTGTCCCTGAGGTCCTATTCCGAGAACTGTCAAGTCTATTTCATCCGCCTGTCTGTCATACTGGGCACAATATGAGGAAACTTTATCCAATTTCTGATGTCCGTCGATGATATGGACATTTTCGGGAAGAATGTCCACTTTCTTGATAAAATCTTCATAGATTCTGTAGTTCCTGCATCTGGAATCGTTTTTTTCCAAAGGGAAAAATTCATCGATGCTGAATACCTTTACGTTTTTGAAACTGACGGTTCCGGATTCGAATCTTCGTACCAGTTCGCGATATAATGGGAGCGGGGTGTTACCTGTGGAAAGTCCCAATCCGAAAAGCTTTTGGGACGCGGTATGGGTGTTGATGGCTTCGATAATTACGTCCGCTGCATAGATGGAACCTGCCTTTTCATCATCAAAAACTTTGGTGTTTATTTTTTCACACCTGTGAAGGACGTCTTCAGGCATATCGTTTCTGAGGAGTCCTCCTGTCCGTTCAAAATAAAAATGATTCATTTTCTATATCAATTAGAACTTATTTATGATATCCTACACTCTGCACCATCGTAATCATCTGGTCGGGTCTTAAATTAAGGGCGGCGGAAAGTGCCGGACGGTCCACCATGGCCCTTACTACAGTAATAAGTCCTGCCTGTGCGCAGAATAAGTATAAGTTTTCGGAGATGAATCCGGTATCAATGAAAACGGTTTCCACCACACCACGTTCATCCTTTCCTGTTATTCTGGAAGATTCTGCGACATAAATGACTTCTATCGGAGCCGTTCCGACGAATTCCTGCATTCCGGTGCTTTTTCTCAAATCCCGGGTATCGACTTGAATCAGGACATTCTGCACAGCGTTCCACAGATACACTCCATCCGACATCGCCAGATAAAGTTCGATTTCCTGACGGTTATGGGAAGAAGGTGCAGTACGCTTCATTTCGCGGTTATATCCCCACGAAGCCCAAAGCATATCGGACAATGTCTGCATATCGACAGGCTTGTCACTGAATCCTCTGGAAGAATGCCTTTCGCGCAGCAGGTCCAGAAATGGATGTCCGCCAGTTCTGGCGGGTGCGGGGAGATGGATGGTTTTCATTCTTATGCCGATAGTTTTAATTTCTTGAATGCCAAAGATTTTCTTCCGGCACATCCATAAAGTCTTCAGCACTGTCGGGACGGACGCGGAGCAAATCCGAGGACCAGCTGGAAGGTACGCCCGCAGTTATTCCGCCGATATATGTCAGTTCGATTTCGTGGAAACCTTTTGCAAGCGCCACTGTGTTGTCGTGGCGGCTGTGCCTCTTCGCTTCCCCTTTGTTCGATATCACGACCGTACCGTCCACCTTAAGTTCTTCGAGGTCGGAGTGTATGTAATATATTCCCGATACCGGTACCTCCACGTATCCACGGGCTACGGCACCGTATTGGGGAGTGTCGAAATTCATCATATTGGGAGTCTCGGGCCATAGCAGAAGGCTGATGGATTTGGCATCGGTGATAGTTCTCCTTCGCGGCATCACTCCGGAGGCTTCCATCCGGGCACGGTCAGAGAAATTGCCGGGATACATCATAACGGACAGCCCGTTTTTCATATCGGCCTTGTTTATGTCAACTGCGGGAGAGAGCGTGACTTTCTCTATATTTATGGTGCGGACAGGGCTCATGAAACCGGAGGGAAGGACTGAACGTATTTTGAGAACGGTACTTTCGGTGAAGGTGTAAGGTTCCGTGTATTCCGGAGAAGATGCCACAGGTTCGCTGCCGTCAAGCGTATATACCATCTTGACGGGACGCGTAGTCTTGAAAATCATTTTTACGGCATCCGTGAATACGACGTGGTCGCAGGAACTTCCACGCTTGGAATCAGGTGAAACGACCTGTTCAGGCTGAGGAATATGGAACTTGACATTGTGGGCAGACAGTCTGATGCAGGCATCATTGTCCAGCCTTCTGCAGAAATCTTCGAAATCCTTTCTGTCGGCGGGAGACCAGGCTGTCTCGGCTATAGCGAGAATCCGGGGATATGTCATATATTCGGCGAGTTCATCCGTGGAGAAATATTCGGACCAGCAATTGCCCTGAATTCCTTTGATGAACTTGTCACAGCCCATCTTGACCAATGTATCCGCCACAGGTTCGAGTTTATAGACCTTTTCAATGGGTGCATATCCTCCTATTCCGAGAGGTTCCACCTTCGGGTCTCCCTGGTAATAGTCGAGATAATAGCCCTGACGCGAAGGTGTCATCACCACGTCGTGTCCCTTGAGGGCTGCAGAAATGCCTCCCTCTGTGCCTCTCCATGACATTACCATCGCACCTTGCGTAAGGTCGCCTTCGAGAATTTCGTCCCATCCGATAATCCTCTTGCCGTATTTGGCCAGATACTTCTCGAAATATTCCACTATCCAGGTCTGCAGATGCTGTTCCGGAGTGTATTCGTCATCTATTTCATTCAAGCCCAGTTCCTTTATCAGCCGCTGGCAATGGGGGCAATTCTTCCATTCCTCTTTGGGGCATTCATCACCACCGATATGGAATATCTCACTCGGGAAAATGCTGACCATTTCATCGATTACGTCTTTCAGGAAATCGAACATCAGACCCTTGCCTGGACACATTACGATATCTTCGACACCCCATATCTGACGTACAGGCATCTCCAGTCCGCGGCAGGAAAGTTCCGGATATGCGTGAATGGCGCTCAGTGCATGGCCGGGGATTTCGAGTTCGGGAATAATGTCGATATGTCTTTCGGCTGCATAGGCTACGATGTCTTTCAATTCTTC
Source organism: Candidatus Coprenecus sp. (assembly GCA_045640205.1). Lineage (GTDB taxonomy): Bacteria > Bacteroidota > Bacteroidia > Bacteroidales > UBA932 > Minthomonas. Next base: position 8,739 of record JAZUEO010000203.1, read on the forward strand.
CTGAGTGTAGAATCCTCCGTGAACCTTTCCGTTTTCGCAGATGCGCGTCGAACCGAGTTCGGTCAGTTTCGGATACTTTTTGATTTCGATTCTCCAGCCCTGGTCTTCGGTCAGGTGGAGATGCATTGTATTTATTTTATAAAGTGCCAATACGTCTATCTGCTTTTTAATCCACTCCGCAGGTCTGAAATATCGGCAGGGGTCGATGTGGCATCCCCTGTAACTGAATCTGGGGTAGTCATTCACTTCGATGGCAGGAGCTTCCCAGACGATGCCATCCACTTGCGAAGGACTCTCTATCTGTGCCGGCAGCAGCTGAAGGAAAGACTCCATCCCATAAAAAAGACCGGCATTGTCCGAAGCCGTTATCTTTACTCCGGAAGAGGTGACTGAAAGACGATAACCTTCAGCCTTTATATCACTTTGCGGTTCAAGAATCAGTTTGATACATTTCCCCGGAGAGAGAGTTTTTACCGGAAAGGGGAAACCTGTGGAAGTTCTCATTCTGGAGGCGAAGAATTCGGCGGTCTGTCCGGCTTCATCAGATGAAACGGAGAAGAAGACTTTTCCGTCAAGAGTGAAATGTCCGCGTCCTGGAGTGAGTTCGACAGGCTGCGGTATGATATTTACACTATTTTCGGATATTCTGGAACATCCTGACAAAACTATGGCCGAAATGATTAAGGCCAGTGCTGATAATTTTTTCATATTCGATACGAATTAGAATTTCTATACAAAGATAACTATAATAAAATTAAAAAAAATACTAACTTTACGGCTAGAAATATAACACATAACATAACTTACCACAAAAACTGTATAACTATGACTCTCAATCGAAGGGGTTTTCTGAAAACGGCGGGTGCTCTTACCGCTTTTACACTCGTTCCCAGAAAAGTACTCGGAGGGAATGGATTTATCGCTCCGAGTGACCAGCTTACCAAAGGTATCATCGGTGTCGGTGGTATGGGGCGCGGTCATTATGACTATCCAGGCGCACGCCTGACAGCCATCTGCGATGTGGACCAGAACCATCTGGATGCCGGACTTGCTGCGGCAAAAGAAAAAATCAAAGGGTATCACGATTTCCGTGAACTCATTCACGATCCCAACGTGGACGTTGTTCACATCGCCACGCCTCCGCATTGGCACGCAATAATGTCCATAGAAGCGGCCAAGGCCGGCAAGGATATCTGGTGCGAGAAGCCGATGACCCGAACCATCGGGGAAGGGAAGGCGGTCAAGGCCGCCGTGGAAAGATATAACAGAATCTTCCGTCTCAACACCTGGTTCCGTTTCAAGGATACGTTCTATGGTCTCGGCACTACGGTCAGTCCCCTTAAGAAACTTGTGGACAGCGGAATGCTGGGATGGCCTCTTACAGTCACCATCTCCATGCACACCGGATTCAACTGGAAATTCTTCTGGGTAGGGAAGGAGCATCTTGAAACTCAGCCCATCCCGAAAGAGCTGGATTATGATTTCTGGCTCGGCCCCGCTCCGTACAAGCCTTACAATGAGCACCGTGTGCACCAGACGTTCCGCGGTTATTGGGATTACGATGCTGGTGGACTCGGAGATATGGGACAGCACTATATCGACCCCGTACAATATCTTCTCGGCAAGGATGACGAAAGTCCCGTCAAGGTGGAAATCGATGCTCCCCAGCAGCACTATGATGCAGTGGGTACCTGGCGGACCATCACTTACACATATGCTGACGGATGCAAGATAGTTCTCTGGGGCGGAGACTATGGTAATCCGGATACTCCCTACATTTCAGGTCCCAATGGAAATGTATATAACAATTTTATCTGCGATATTCCCAATTGGCAGTATAAACTGGCCGAGTTCCCCGATCCTCTGCCTCAGGAATGTGATTTCGCAGAATGTGTCCGCACGCGCCATAAATTCGCTCTCAACGAGGCCAATGGTTTCAGAAGCTGTACCATCGTCAATATGGGCGCAGTCGCACTGCAGTTGGGCCGCACTCTTCATTTCGATTCTGAAAAACTCGAATTCATTAATGATGAAGCAGCGAACCGTCTCTTGAATCAGCCTGTTCGCGCTCCTTGGAGTCTTAACATCTAAACTGTACAAAGAATGAAAAAGATAATTTCCACAATATTGTCAAGCATCATCGTGATGGTCATATCGAC
>JAZUEO010000204.1:0-4232 GCA_045640205.1 Candidatus Coprenecus sp.
TACATCGCGAAGCGGTCTATCACAACCTGAGTGAAGGCGAAATGATTCCGACAGGTCATAAACATCGACTTCACGCGTCCGAAACCCATTCTTTTCCTATAAAAGGAATATGACGATTTCCGGCTTCCGTTCACATTGAAGAGAAGACATACCGGTATCACGAACAGATACGCGAAAAGGTAAACGAAACGCGTATCTACGTGTTTCAAAATGCGGATTAGATGCATGTGCATCCATCCGTTACCAAAAGTAGTGCCTTTCCACTGGCGTCGTGACATTGTCGATATTTTTGTTACCAAACAACTGAGGTGACATTTCCGTGGCAAAGATAATATATATTCTTGTCTTTACAGTAGATGGGATAGAAACAGGGATGCTTCTTTATGGGAAAAACCGCGACGGGCGGAATAGTTTGAATACTGCTCTCCGCCGATTCTCCTGATGTCGTGGTAGTCGGCTTCCGAGTTGGCTATGATGAGTCCGCAGATACTGGATTCGGGAAGCATCGCACAACTGTCACTGAGCCGGATGCCGATGTCGAGCAGTTTGAGTATGTCCCTTTTCAGACTATGGTCCGGACAGCAGGGATATCCTATGCCGGGCAGAATGATTTTCAGTTTCTCAGTTCGTGTGTTCCGGTCTTTCAGTTCCGTGAGCAGTCGTCCCGTCATTGAAGACGCGGCTTCGGTGAGAGTCACGGAGACAGCGTGTTCTATTAGGTCGGTACACGCCTGACAACAGCAGTGACTGTGCTCGACCTTGACGGCGAAAATGCCGAGTTGCCGCGCTTCTTCAGCTGAAAAGAAACAGGCCATCGAAAGTTTTCTGCCCGTTTCCTGCCTGAGCATTGGAAGTTTAAGCGAGCCGTCAGTGGAGACGATATCTTCGCCCCGTCTGATGCAGTCGAAAAATCTGGCCTGTACGCTGACGGTATATTCTCCTTCTGACAGATATTCGAGTGCGGTTTTCCTGGCCTCGCATCGCTGTTTCCCGGTGTCGGGAATCGCTTTAAGGCCACAGATGGCATAAAACAAGTTCCAGTCGAAGAATGGTAACAATTCCTTGACAGCAATGGTATGTAGTGGTATGTCGCTGAAAGTTCCGGAAGGCGCTCCGATGTTTCGGACAGATTCACCGTCAGTTGTCACTTCTCTTTCCTTACAGGTGGAAGATGTCTCCCAGAGTGTGCGGAGCTGTGAATGCTTCTCATTCTCTTCAGTGATGAAAACGGCCGGATTTGCAAGGTATTTCTTGGCCATTACGGCGCTTGCGGATGCATCGGCCCCGTAATGGACATTATGGTAAAGGGGTGCAAGTTTTACGGCTGTATGTAGTGCCGAGGTGGCGGCTCCGCCGACAAACAGGGGGGTGTCAAGCCCTCTGGAATTCATTTCCCGGCAGATTTCTTCCATTCTGGCAAGGGATGGGGTGATGAGCCCGCTGACTCCGATGATATCGGCTCCGATTTCTGCGGCTTTGGCCAGAATGTCATCACAGGGAACCATCACACCGAGGTCGCAAACCTCGAAACCGGCGCACTGGAGCACTATCGAGGTGATATCCTTGCCTATGTCGTGAACGTCTCCTTTTACGGTGGCTATCACCGCCTTAGGTCTGTGGCTGCCTTCTGATGAGCGTGGCATATAGGGCTCCAGGATATTCACTGCCTCCCTCATCACCTTCGCCGAACGGACCACTTGAGGCAGGAACATCTTCCCTTCCGAGAACAGAGTCCCGACGGATTCCATTCCTTTCATAAGAGGACCCTCTATTACTTTGACCGCTTCGGAGAACAGGTCAAGGCATTCGTGGACTGCTTCTTCGAGTCCGGTGGAATCGCCCTTTATGAGAAGTTCGGTGACCTTCCGCTCCGGAGACATCGGCTCTGAATCTCCTGATACAGTTCCGGAAGAAACTTCCACAGTGTTTGAACTGAAGCCTGCGGCAAGTGAAACCAGTCTGTCGGCGGCTTCTGGACTGCGGTCGAAGATGACGTCTTCGATGCCTTCAAGCAACTTTTTGTCGATATTGTCATAGACCTTGAGCATCTGCGGATTGACTATGGCCATATCCAGACCGGCGGCGATGGCGTGGTATAGAAAGACCGAATGCATCGCCTCGCGGACAGTATTGTTGCCGCGGAAAGCGAAGGAAAGATTGGATATGCCTCCTGAGGTCAAAGCTCCTGGCAATTCTTTCTTTATCCATCTGACAGCTTCTATGAAATCGATGCCGAAACGGGAATGTTCCCTGTTCCCGTCGCAGAGTGTCAGCACATTGACGTCGAATATGATGTCGTGGGGCGGTATGCCGGCTTCCGTGAGGAGTTCGTAGGAACGGGTGCAGATATCCCTCTTGCGTTCGAAGGTGGTGGCCTGGCCTTCTTCGTCGAATGCCATTACCACCATCGCGGCACCCATAGAATGTATATGGCAGGCGCGACGGAGGAATTCCTCTTCACCGTCCTTGAGAGAGATGGAGTTGACTATGGATTTTCCCTGCACGTTCTGCAATGCCTCCACTGCGGTTTCCCAGCGGGAAGTGTCTATCATCACAGCTGCGCGGCTTACTGCGGGATCAGATGCCGCGTATCTCAGGAATCGGCACATTTCCCTGGTGGAGTCCAGCATGGCGTCATCCATATTGACATCGATGATGCTTGCACCTCCTTCGATTTGTGCGGCGGCGACCTGAAGGGCATCTTCATATTTCCCTTCGGCTATCATTTTCGCGAAGCGGCGGGAGCCTGCCACATTGGTCCTTTCTCCTATGTTGGTGAAATTCAGTGAACGGTCGATGTTTACTGTTTCGAGACCACTGAGCTGCAAGCCGTTGTGGGGTGGAGGACATTTCCGTGGCGGTATGCCTGATACTGCTTCCGCTATCGCGGCAATATGTTCGTGGGTGGTTCCGCAGCAGCCTCCGGCGATGTTGAGAGTTCCTTCAAGTGCCAGCGTTTTCATTATGGCGGCAGTCTGGGCAGCTGTCTCGCTGTACTGTCCGAAACTGTCCGGGACTCCGGCATTGGGATAAAAAATGACGGGGATGTCGGAGAAGGTGGCGATGTCCCGCACCAGGGGGGCCATCATAGCGGCTCCGAGCGAACAGTTTATACCGAATGCTGTTAAGCCGGGGCAGTGTCTCACGGCGATGAAGAAGGCTTCAAGGGTTTGTCCGGTGAGAGTTCTTCCGCTTCTGTCGCTGACTGTCGCGGAAATGATTACGGGAATTTCCTTCCCTATATCCTGCAGGGCGCAGATGGCGGCTTTGGCATTGAGTGCATCGAACCATGTTTCGGGCAGAATCAGGTCCACACCTCCTTCGATGAGGGCTTTAAGCTGTTCGAAGTATGCCTTCTGCATAAGACTGAAACTGACTGGCCTGTAAGTGGGGTCAGATGCATCGGTGGCAAGGCTGAGTGAACGTCCGGTCGGTCCGGCGCTGCCGGCTACCCAGATTTTGCGGGAGGCTTCATCGGCGGCCTTGCGCGCTATCCGTGCGGATGCGCAGGCCATCTCTCCAGCGCGGTCTGCAAGGCCGTAGTTCTGCTGTACGAGGCGGTTGGCCCCGAAACTGCAAGTGCTTATGATATCTGCTCCGGCATCTATATAACTGCGGTGTATGCTTTCGATGACATCCGGGCGCGTGAGACAGAGCGAGTCGCTGTTATGCTCGCCCATAAAGTCGCTTTCGGTTACGGATGAACGCTGGAGCATAGAGCCCATAGCGCCGTCCAGAATCAGAATGCGCTCAGAAACAGTCTTTGAGAATTCCGATGACATTGTCCTGACGTCCCATTGTGTAGAAATGAACTGCGGGTACGCCGTTGGCAAGCAGGTCTTTGCATTGTCCGGCGCACCAGCGGCTTCCTATGATATAACACGCCTCTTTGTCAGCGGTGTGTGCACGCATCTCCTTTTCGAGTTCCTGAGGAATATCAATGGAGAAACTGCTGGGCAGAAGGTCGAGTTGTTTTGCGCTGGAAAGGGGTTTGAGTCCCGGTATGATGGGAACGTTTATGCCGGCTTTCCTGCATTTGTCGCGGAAGCGGTAGAATACGGCATTGTCGAAAAACATCTGTGTGATGATGAAATCGGCTCCGCAGTCCACCTTGTACTTCAGCCATTCTATGTCCGATTCGAGGTTCGCCGCCTCGAAATGTTTTTCCGGGTATGCTCCCACACCTATGCAGAAGGATGTGTCATTCACGGTATCGAAATTTCTGACGGCCT
>JAZUEO010000205.1:0-3370 GCA_045640205.1 Candidatus Coprenecus sp.
CCTTGCGTGAAGAGTTGATGTCAAGCACACCGGCCAGAACTTTCGGCTGATTGGCTACGATGCCGACTGCGGTACCGCCCATATGAGCGAATCCGACGATGATGTTCTTCGCGAAATCCTTGTGAACTTCGAGGAACTTGCCGTCATCGACGATGCTGGCAATGACTTCATACATATCGTACGGAGCGTTGGGGCTGTCGGGGATGATTTCGTTGAGGGAATCTTCGAGACGTTCGATGGGGTCAGTCGTGGGAACGTAGGGAGGCTCCTCCATATTGTTCTGGGGAAGATAGCTCATAAGGTCGCGGATAACTGCGATGGCATCTTCTTCGGTTTCGACTGCGAAATGGGTTACACCGCTCTTGGATGCGTGAACCGATGCACCACCGAGCTGCTCCTGGGTAACCACTTCACCGAGAACTGATTTGACTACGGTAGGACCGGTGAGGAACATATAGCTGGTTCCTTTGGTCATAATGGTGAAGTCTGTGAGGGCGGGGGAGTAAACCGCGCCACCGGCGCAAGGACCGAGGATGGCGGAAATCTGGGGAACTACGCCTGATGCGAGGATGTTCCTCTGGAAGATTTCTGCATAGCCTGCCAGTGCGTTCACTCCTTCCTGGATACGTGCTCCACCGGAGTCGTTGAGACCGATGACGGGAGCACCCATCTTCATGGCCATATCCATCACTTTGCAGATTTTGCCGGCAAGAGTTTCGGAAAGGGAGCCTCCGAATACTGTGAAATCCTGTGCGAATACATATGTAAGGCGTCCGTTGATGGTACCGTAACCTGTAACTACACCGTCTCCCAGGAATGTAGTTTTTTCCATTCCGAAATTGACGCACCTGTGGGTGATGAACATATCGAATTCTTCAAAACTTCCTTCATCGAGGAGCATAGCGATACGTTCACGTGCGGTGTATTTTCCTTTTTCGTGCTGAGAATCGATTCTCTTCTGGCCACCGCCGATGCGGGCCTTTTCGCGGAGCTCGATCAGAGCTTTTACCTGTTCTAACTGTTTGCTCATTATGAAATTATTTATTAGGGTTCTCACAAAGTTCTGTCAATACTCCGATAGTGGATTTTGGATGCAGGAAAGCGATGTTCAATCCTTCGGCACCGTGGCGGGGAGCCTTGTCGATGACGCGGATGCCTTTTTCCGATACTTCGTTCAGTGCATTCTGAACACCGTCCTCTACTGCAAATGCCAGGTGGTGTATGCCTTCACCTCTTTTCTCGATGAAACCGGCGATGGTGCCGTCCGGAGATGTGCTTTCGAGGAGTTCGAGTTTGGTCTGACCCACTTTAAAGAAAGCGGTGCGGACCTTCTGGTCGGGAACTTCTTCGATGGAATAGCATTTGAGACCGAGGATATTCTCGTAGTAGGGGATAGCTTCGTCAAGGGATTTGACGGCTATGCCAAGATGTTCGATGTGTGAAATCTGCATGATGTATAAGTGTTAGATATGTTGTTTGATAATTGATTATGTCAAATTAAATTGAGCCCTCGCCGATGGGGTGAGGGCTCAATATTGTCATTCTTCTTCAGAAAGAGATAAAGTATGATAGACATTCTGGACATCGTCGTCTTCCTCGATTACGTCTATGAGTTTTTTGACCGATTCCATCTTTTCTGCAGGAAGTGTCTTGAGTGGAATGTTTGGAATGCGTTCGAATCCTGCGGAAACGATTTCATATCCGTGTTCTTCAAGATATTTCTGAATATTGTTGAAGGATTCGAAGGCTCCGTATACTACTATTACGTCAGTTTCTTCTCCCTCTTCATCGACATCCTTGAAAATGTCGTCCACGTCGAAGTCGATGAGTTCCAGTTCCAGTTCATCCATATCCACCGGACTGGGGGTGCGGAACTTGAAAACGCATTTGTGGTCGAACATAAAGACTGTGCTGCCCTGTGTTCCGAGTTCTCCGCCGTGCTTTGTGAAATAACTGCGGATATTGGCTACGGTCCGCTTGTTGTTATCGGTGGCGGTTTCGATGAGGAATGCTATTCCGTGAGGGCCTATTCCTTCATATACGATTTCCCTGTAGTCCCCGAGGTCCTTGTCGGTGGCCTTCTTGATGGCGCGCTCGATATTGTCCTTGGGCATGTTTTCACCACGGGCGGTCTGAATGAGCGCTCTGAGACGCGGGTTACCGGTAGGGTCCGGACCTCCCTGTTTGGCTGCGATGGTTATTTCCTTCCCCAAACGGGTGAATGTGCGGGCCATGTGCCCCCAGCGTTTGAACTTACGCTCTTTTCTGAACTCAAATGCTCTTCCCATGGTTACTGCTTATTTCTGTATTCTGGATATGTATTTGTCGATTTCGAACCCTTCGTATGTCTGAGGGTAGCTTTCCTTGATTCTGTTATAGCAATTCAGGGCTGCGGCAGCGTCACCTGTCTCTTCGTGAAGGATGCCGGCTTTCAGGAGATATGTGGCCGCGAAACTGTTGTCAGCCATATCCGCCGCTTTCATATAGCAGGCGATGGCTTTTGCATAGTTCTCCTGCATAGCGTATGCATCTCCTTTACAGCATTCGGCGCGTGCATTGAGGATATCATCTCCTCCGCTGTATTTGTTCAGATAATTGAGAGCGCTTTCAGCATTTTTGAGCTGAAGTTCGCAGATTCCCGCATAGAGATACATCGACGCTCCTGCTTTCGAACCGTACTTGTCGATAATCTGGACGAAGCCGAGATTGTTCCCGTCGCCGTTGAGAGCGGTTTCGAATTCACCTGCGGCGAACTGCTGCTCAGCTGCGAATGCCTGACCTTGAGCCTCCTTGACTGCGGGTTTGTACCAGAACTGGATGACTGCCAGGATTATGGCGAAGATGCCTATCAGGACTACGCCTGTCCAAACGATTTTATTGCCGTGTTTTTTGAAGAAAACTTCAGTTTTGGAGATTGCTTCTCCCACCTGAGGACGAACCTCTTCGTTGTTAACGTTTTTTGCCATTATCTTTTTACTTGTTATTTGCTGTTAATAAAATTCTTCACAAGAATTCGCAAAAGTAACCGAATTTGACCAAAAAAACAAGCCCGCAGATGTTTTTCTTCAAAAGAATTGTCTGTGGGTTAGGGAATCTTATTTTTGAATGATATTGATTCGTCCGTCTGTCCGGGCATATTCTGCTGGTATGGTGCCCTTGAATACATTGACAATATAGTCGCATATTACGTCGATGAAATCGAGACCGGTGTCATGCACGTCCCTGCATCCGTCGAGCATAGCTTTGCTGCCTTTGTTTATGAGCAGATAGTCACTGGAGGCGATGGTGTATGTGCAGTCAGGTTTGACGGGTGAGTACCGGCCTGTAGCCCGGTCGAGGATTCGAAGGTTCTTGACACGATGAAGTCGGA
>JAZUEO010000206.1:0-7747 GCA_045640205.1 Candidatus Coprenecus sp.
GAGAAAGTAATTTCATTTCCATATTTCATATGGAATAAGTATTTTCGCACGTTTTTAAGACATAACTGTAATGATTATCGCTAAGACACTTGAAGAATTTGACGCAGCGCTCAAATCTTTAGGTAAAGTCGGAAAGTTAGGGCTCGTTCCTACGATGGGAGCTCTTCACGAAGGTCACCTTACGCTTATCCGCAGGGCAGTGGAAGAATGTGATGCTGTGGTGGTTTCGGATTTTGTAAATCCCACCCAGTTCAATAATAAAGATGATTTCAATACTTACCCCAGAACCTTGGATTCGGACAGTTCCCTGCTGGAGCCGGTCGGAGTGAAGATTCTTCTGGCTCCAAGGGTAATCGATATGTATCCCGAAGGGGCGGGGATAGATACCAGGGTATTTGATTTGGGCGGGCTGGACCAATATGGTGAGGGTCCGCGACGTCCGGGACATTTCAATGGTATGGCTCAAATCGTGACTCGTCTGTTCGATATCGTAAGGCCTGATTTCGCATATTTCGGGGAAAAGGATTTCCAGCAGTTGGCCATTATCGAATATTTCGTGGAGAATCTGCATTATCCTTTGACGATAGTGCGTTGCCCCATTGCCCGTGGAGAGGACGGACTGGCCCTCAGCTCCCGAAATACTTTGCTTACCCCCGGGCAGAGAAAAGCTGCCCCGCATATCTACGAGGCCATATCCAAGGCACCTTCGATGGTCGGGAAAATGAGTGTCGCCGATGTCATCAGTGCCGTTACCGCGGATATTGATTCCAATCCCATGTTGGAAACGGAGTATGTGGAGATAATCGATGCCGGAACTATGAAACCCTTGACAGACTGGTCACAAGCCGATAATATACAGCTTAGCTGTGCGGTTTATGCCCGTCCCGTCCGTCTGATAGACAACATCAAACTCAAATAGGTATGCTTATAGAAATACTTAAATCCAAGATTCATAGAGTGACCGTCACTGATGCCAATCTGAATTATGTAGGCAGCATCACTATCGATGAAGTTTTGATGGAAGCGGCAGGAATACAGAATTGGGAAAAGGTATCTGTAGTGAACGTTACCAATGGAAACAGGCTTGAAACCTACGTCATTCCCGGAGAAAGAGGGAGCGGAACCATCTGCCTTAACGGTGCTGCCGCACATCTGTTCAGTCGTGGAGATATCGCGATTATCATGGCGTATGCTCAGATGACTCCCGAAGAGGCTCACGGCTTTCAGCCTACTGTCATATGTCCCGACACAGCCACCAATAAATTGAAGTGATGGCGGAACCGGGGAACAGAAAGAAACTTTCCTGGTGGAAATGGTGTCTGATGGCATTGATAGCCGTCATTCTTCTATATTTCGCGTTCAAGGGTGTGAAATGGTCTGATTTCAGGGAAGGGCTTCGCAGTTGCAATTTCTGGTGGGTAGGTGCCGCAATGGCATCCAGTATCGCTGCCTTTTGGGTGCGGGGCTTGAGGTGGAGACTCCTTCTTCTGCCATTGAATCCGACTGTCAGCAGAAGAGACTGTTATGATGGCGTAACCACGGCGTATCTGACTAACTTCGCATTTCCGCGGGCCGGTGAACTGGCCAGATGCGGAATCATAGCCGGTACCGGCAAGACTTCTTTCGAGTCGGCATTGGGAAGCGTGGTTCTCGAAAGGGCCATCGACGTGCTTTGTGATATGATTATCGTGGTGGCGATAGTGTGGTTCAGCTGGGACAGCATAGGTGATTTTATGACGAGGGAAATATGGGGCTCTGCCACTGAAAAGTTCCACTTGTCGATGGTTTGGATTCTGGTGGGACTCGTGGTGGCCTTTGTTATCGTATGCTGTCTTCTGTATCGTTATCGTGAGCGTCTCTCGAAAATGCGTTTTTTCTCCAAGTTCTTTTCTTTGGTACGTAACACGTGGAAAGGTCTGTCTGCCGGATTCCGTTCCGAACATAAATGGACATTCCTTTTTTATACTGTAGCATTATGGACGCTTTACTGGCTTCAGAGCCTTTTTACCGTATATGCTTTTCCACAATTATGTGATACGGCCGTCTCCATCTCGACAGGGGTGGCCGGTCTTAACGCTGTGGATGCTTTATTCCTTATGGTGGTGGGCAGTCTCGGGTGGATAGTCCCGGTTCAGGGCGGTATCGGTGCATATCATTTCATTCTGTCCCTGGCTTGTGCGGCCATTTATGCCATTCCCCCGGCAGACGGGGTCGTTTTCGCTACCATTTCCCACGAAAGTCAGGCCCTTACAATGCTTGCGTGCGGTGCTCTTACTCTCATATCCGCATCTATATCCGGAAGATACCTTAAATTGAAAAATCAAAATATATAACACCTTAGCGTATGAAAAAGATACAGGCATTGATGTTACTTGTCGTAGTGACCATAGTATTGTCGCAGGCAGTGGAGGCCCGAAATTATAAGGAACGTGATTTCGACTATTATCCGCACAACGAGATTTATCTGCAGTATGGAACACCGTCCGCCATTGAGTTTATGGGAAAAACCAGAAACATCATTGACGACCCGGATCCTTCATATTCAAGAGTCTGTGAATCCAGAAATCACAAGTATTCGGGAGTGGCCGGCATCGGATATTCCTTTTCAGTAAGTCCGATACTGAGTTTCGGCGTTTATGGTGGATTCAGCTGGTCGCAGACCGATGTTTATACACTGGCGGAAAACGGAAAACCTGTTCAGGAATTTCTTACATATACCTCCAGCATCAAGAACTGGACCATTATGATTTCAGGCAGTTATCTCTGGTGGCAGCAAGGTGTGATGGAACTTTCTTCCGCTCTGTATCTCGGGGCAAGTTTCCTTGATGAAAGTCTTTCGAACAACAAGTATCCGCATTGGGATAAGGAAGATAGCCGTACAATGCTTTCCTACCATATAACAGCGGCCAAATTTCGTTTCGGGAATATTGTCGGCGGTTTTGTGGAACTTGGGTTCGGTTATCGGGGAATAGTTAATCTGGGATTGTCCGTCAAGTTATAGTTCAAGCATTCTGTGAATCGGCACCAGTGCCCGGGAGGCGATGTTTTCCGGAACGGTAATCCGACCACTCTCATTCAGGAGAGTCTCGTACAGATTCTCCAATGTGAGTTTTTTCATATGCGTACAGATGGCGGATTCACTGATGGGAATAATACTCTTGTCCGGGCATTCCTTTCTGATTCTGTGAAGGACTCCGTTTTCCGTGGCTATGATAAACTGTTCTTCCGAAGATTCTTTCACGTGCTTGATTATGCCGGAAGTGGAATAGAAGAAACATTTGGGATGCTTGATGATTTCTTCGTCCATTGAACAGTCGGATTCCGGGTGAATCAGAATTTCCGCGTCAGGATATTCTGATATAGCCCTCTTGACCAGTTGTGAAGTGATTTTGCGATGGACGAAGCAGCTGCCGTTCCAGATTTCCATATCGGCGCCGAGTACTCTGTTTACATAAGTTCCCAGGTGCAGGTCGGGGCAGAAAAGAACAGGTCGTTTGCCGTCGATGACAGACCCGGCCACCTTGACGGCATTGGCGGAGGTGCAGCAGATGTCAGTGGCCGCTTTGGTTTCGGCAGTAGTGTTTACGTAGCTGATGATTATACCATCGGGGTGAGTAAGTTTCCATTGCTTTAAATCATCAGCTTTAATGCTGTCTGCCAGTGAACATCCTGCACCCGGTGCCGGGCAAAGAACTTTTTTCCCGGGGCACAATAGGGTAGCAGTCTCTGCCATAAAATGAACTCCGCAGAAAACGATGATGTCCGCTTCGGCCGCGGCGGCTTTGCGTGCCAGTTCCAGGGAATCCCCTACGAAGTCAGCGATATCTTGAACCGCTCCGTCCACATAGTAATGGGCCAGAATCAGTGCTTTCTTCTTTTTTTTCAATTCCAGAATGGAATTTTGGAGTCGGGATGGAGTCATAGTGCTATTTTCGGATGATGGTGACTTCATTTGAAAGTCCGAGTTTGATTATGGAAGAAGCCTGTCCCGTGGCACCTTCTTCGTAGATGGGGTCAGCGCACCAGTCGACACTGGAAATTATCTCTCCGGAAATCTCTTCATAGCTGGCCGGAGTGCTTTCGCCCGATATATTGGCGGAAGTGGATACGATAGGTTTGCGGAAACGCTTTAAAAGACGGAGGCAGAATTCGTTTTGCGGAATGCGGATGGCGGCAGTGAAGTCAGGAGTCATTACATTGGGTGCCAACCCTTCTACTCCGGGATATATTATGGTCAGAGGTTTGTCGCTGAGAGCAGTCAAGGTCTCCGCCATCGATGGAATATCATTTACATATTGACTTATCATTTCCATATCGGAAGCGAGGGTTACCAGACTTTTCGAATCTGTCCGTTTTTTGATTTCAAAAATGCGTGACACTGCCTTTTTGTTGGTGGCATCACATCCCAGTCCCCATACAGTGTCAGAGGGGTAGAGGATTATTCCCCCTTTATCGAGAATTCTGGCGGCTTCCTCGATTTCTTCCGAATCCACTGCGTATGGATTTTCAATTGTCTTGTTCATTGTTCGGCTTTATCCTTGAAATGACCGGATAGTGGTCAGAATAATCTTTTCTTAGAGTTTCGTGTCCCAATACCTCCATCTGCTCAGGGAGGAGAACGTAGTCTATTCTGAGCAGCGGCCAAAGAATGGAATATGTCGCTCCGAATCCCTGTCCTCCTTCGGCGAAGGAATCTTTTCTGCCCTTGTACAATTGTCTGAAAGTGTATGAAAGGGGCATATCATTGAAATCCCCGCAGATGATGGCGGGTTTCTTGCAGGAATTGATGTTAGTGAGAATTTCAGCGGTCTGGTCTGAACGTCTGGCGACGGAAGTCTTGATTTTTCCGTGGATTTTTTCGAGTTCCGGTTTGATTTCCGTATTCCGTCCTCCTAATTTTTTTATGAGCGAGGTCAGAGATATGGCATTTGATTCGAGGTGATTATTGAATACGCGATACTGTCTGCCGTCGCAGAGGATATCGCACCATAGCGAAAGATTGGTACTGCCCTTGAAAACCACAGTGCCGGAAGTGAGAATCGGAAATTTGCTGGCGGTGACGTTTCCCGTCCATCTTCCGTCCGAATGTTTGAAGAGATGGTGAATCAAATGCGGATAATTTCTGAAATGTCTTCTGATGGACAGAGTGTCGCGGATGGAGTATTCCTGCAGGCAAACTATGTCAGGTGCTTCACTCTCTATGAAATTCATAATGGACTCCATATTGTCATCGACATCCTTGCTTTCCTTTCCGCTTTTGAACAGCCCCGTGTTATAGGTCAGGATTTTGATTTCTCCCTTCTCCCAGGGAATCGGTTCACGGGATGGCTGGTACATAAATTCCAGTATGAACAGGGATGGAATCAGAGAGAGGAATGGAATCCAGAACGAACCCGATTTTCTGATGACCGCTACTATGAGGAGAACGAAATTAAGCAGGGCGAGGGGAATGAAGTAAAGCCCCAGTAAGGTGGGAAGCAGGAATGTCTGGGGATTAATCAGCGCAGATGTATATGCGATGGCCAGGGCGGAAGCGCAGATGAGAAGTATAAGCCTGAATGAGAGGTGAAAGAAAGTGAACTTCTTTTTCTTTTTTTGGGAAAATGATTTGCGTTTCGCCATAATATCAGTTATAAAGTTTTCCGTCACGTTTCCATATGAGAATGATGACCAGCCCGAAGAGCATTCCGCCCAGGTGTGCGAAATGGGCGACATTACTTCCTGTAATTCCGGAGCTGAGACCGAATATCAGTTCGAGCACTCCGAAAATGACTACAAACCATTTGGCTTTCATCGCGATGGGAGGGAAGAGAAGTTGTATTTCCCGATTCGGGAAGAGCATACCGTAGGCCAGAAGAAGACCGTAGATGGCACCGGAAGCTCCGACTGTGGGAATCTGTCCGATGAATAATTCATTGATGGGATTTGCCGATATCTGAATGGCGAATACTGCTTCGTTGCACAGTCCGGCTCCGATCCCGCAAATCATATAGTACAGGAAAAATTTCTTTGACCCCCAGATATACTCAAGCTGCGAACCGAAAAAATACAGGGTGTACATATTGAAGAAGAGATGCAGGAATCCACCGTGCATAAACAGGTAGCTTATGAACTGATACGGCCTGAAAAAGTCTGAGGTGAAATAGAAGAGTGAACACCGCTGGTACATCCAGTTTCCGGTAATCCATGTCAAGCCCATCATAATTACGTTCAATATGATGATGTTCCTGGTAACAGGATATATCTGTGGTCTGCCGTATCCTCTGTAGAATGACATATATCGTGTAATATGGTTTATAAAAATTTACTTAACGAGTCGAGTGTCATAATCTCCATTATCTTGCGCCCGTCAGGTGTACGGGCCGGTTCGGAACATTCGAACAGTCGGTCTATCAGGGCGCGGGCCTCTTCAGCAGATGGCGCGTGCTTCCCCGTTTTGGCGGCGGAGGAGGAAAGCGAAACCGCCATTCTATGCCGGATATCGGCTTTCCTGAGTTCCAGAATGTCCTCCCGGATAAAAATGGAAATCAGTTCGGTAACGGTATCCTTTACAGCTTCCTCGTCGGTGGAGAGACCGTCCGGAATGCCGTTCACTATTATAGTGGAGGGACCGAAACTGCGTATGTCGAATCCCAAATCGGTGAGTCGCTCTGAGTCTTCCATCAGAATGTCGTAATCATTCTGGCTCAGGTCTATGAGAACGGGGAAAAGCGTTCCCTGCACCGAGGGACGACCGTTGTCCAAAGAATGGAGAAACTGTTCGTAGAATATGCGTTCGCGGGCTCTGGAAATGGATATGACCAGAATGCCCGACTTGACGTTCGTAAGAATATACTTGCCGTGCGCTATCAGTATGTCAGGGTGGGAAGGACTGTCTTCCAGAACGGAATCATATCCGCTGACAGCAGCGGCATCCTCCTCCTGCCGGGGAAAGGTTTCCCCTCTGCCCATTTCCAGTTCAGAGGGGGACAGGATTTTTTCGGCACTGAAGTCAGTGATGCCGGGGAATTCGGTGGAGGCGATGTCGGACTCCCTGACCTTCGCAAACTGTCCTTTCGGACTTGTGAACGGGTCGAAGAGTGGATTGTAATCTATTTTCGGCGGACGTACATAGTCGGAACGGGAGTATGTCGGGGGCATCTCCGGAACACCACTCATATCGAAATCGATGCTGGGGGTGAAGGCATTGCTGCCCAATGATTCTCTGACTGCAGCATAGAGAATTTCGAAGACGGAGGATTCATTTTCGAATCTGACCTCGGTCTTGGTGGGGTGGATATTGATGTCCACTCCTCCCGGCTCCGTTTCCAAGTAGAGATAATATGAAGGGGTATATCCGTCGGGAATGAGTTTGTCGTATGCTTTGAGAACGGCTTTGTTAAGATATGCCGAACGGAAATAACGGCCGTTGATGAAAAAGTATTGGTATCCCGTGCCTTTGCGTGCATCTTTCGGGTCACCTATGTATCCTGAAATCTTTACGATGGAACTATCTACTCCGACGTCGATAAGTTCCTTCCCCTTTCCGCTTCCCTCAATATCCAGAATCCGTTTTTTCAACAATTGGGTTCCTTTCAGGTCATAGATGGTCTTTCCGTTGTGCAGCAGACGCATCGATATCTGCGGTCTGACCAGGGCCACTCTGGAGAATTCGGACATTATCTGGCGGAATTCAGCGGCGTCTGATTTGAGAAACTTGCGGCGTGCGGGAGTATTGTAAAAAATATTCCTCGCGGCGATGTTGGTT
>JAZUEO010000207.1:0-17462 GCA_045640205.1 Candidatus Coprenecus sp.
TCGGCATCCAGACGCTGGTTGATGGAAACCATAAGACCGAGGTTCATACAAGCTTCAATGACCTTGGTAACCGGAATGCTCATCATAGTGGCGAGTTCGTTAGCGGTAACGAATTCGGTTACTTTCAAGATATTGCTTTCCATCTGCTCGATTTCCTGCTCTTCTGCAAGACGTTCCTGATAAAGCTCCCTCTTGTCGCGCTTGTGTTTCGAAGTCTTGGTCTTCCCCTTGCCTTCCGTCATTCTGGCATAGGTTTCCTTAATCTGCTTCTGTATCTGATCTTCATCGATTTCGGCGTGGATGGGTTTGAAGCGATCTTTATTGCGGTTTTTCTTCCCGCCACCCTGATTGTTTCGGTTGTTCTGCTGATTTGTCTTTCCTCCTTGAGAACCGTTCAGAATGTTCTGCGGGTGACGCGGTCTGTCGATACCTCCCTTGGTGATATCCACTTTTTCCCGTCCACTCTTCTTGATGCGTTCGCGCTTGACTTTATGGTCGGCAGATGATGGCTTTTTGTCGAATTTGGACAAATCGACTGTTCCGACTTTTTTTATGCCCTCAAGTTTCTCAACCTTTGTTTCGATGTGTTCTATTTCCGCTTTTTCGTTCTGCTGTTCAGTGGCTTCGACGGGCGGTACATCTTCTTTTGCGGGCTTTACAGGCTTATTGGCCTTATTCAGATTTATGTGCCCCACAACTTTTATTTCTGTCTTTGGGGAAACGTGAGCAGGTGTGGGAGTAGATTCCTGTTTCTGTTCGGGAGCCGTGGCAGGCTTGGATTCTTCTGCAGGAATCTTTACGTGAGTTTCCGGTTCGGATTTTTTCGGATGTTCCTTTTCAATGACGGGTTTTATGGAAACGGTCTCTTCCGGTTCTTTTTTCTGTGGAACGTCTGCGGATTCCTGTACGGATTCCCGTACGGGTTCCTGTACGGGTTCCTGTATTATGGCGGGAGCGGGTGCCGGCTCTGAGGAAATGGCTGTGGATTTGATGAGCAGTTCCTGTTCGTGCTGTTCCTCTTCAGTAAGGGTGTTAGGCTCCTTTTCCGTTATTTCCTTGAATTTGATGGCGATTTTGCTGGACTGTTCCTTAATCATCTGTTCCTTGCGGAATTCTTTGGATACCAGTTCATATTGTGCGCCATTTATCTTGGCGTTCGGATTGGGTTCCACATCAAATCCCTTTTTCTTGAGGAAATCCACCAAGGTATTCATTCCGATGTTGAATTCCTTGATGACCTTGTTTATTCTGACACTGTCGTTTCCCGTCATTATTTACTCTCCCTATGTTTTGTTTCTGATAATGATTTATGGTTATTCTTCGTCAAATTCCGCCTTGAGAACTTTCTTGACATATTGGGCATCAGCCTCTTCAAGCTCGGAGCGTTTTACGATTTCACTGATGGGAAGGGCCAGAACGCTCTTGGCGGTATCACAACCGATGCTCTTGAGGGAATCAATCATCCATTCATCTATTTCATCAGTGAATTCTTCGAGCATGACATCTTCTTCGTCTTCGTCAAGTTCACGGAATACATCGATTTCATATCCGGCCAAAAGACTGGCAAGTTTGATGTTGCATCCGCCTTTGCCGATGGCCAGGGATACCTCTTCCGGTTTAAGATAGACACTGATTCTCTTGTCCTCTTCGTTAATTTTTATGGAAGAAATCTTGGCAGGGCTCAAGGCACGCTGAATGAGGAGCTGGAGATTGGATGTCCAATTGATGATGTCGATGTTCTCATTTCTCAGTTCACGAACTATTCCATGGATTCTCGAACCTTTGACTCCGACGCAGGCTCCTACAGGGTCAACCCTCTCATCATAGGACTCGACGGCCACTTTCGCCCTTTCTCCGGGGATGCGGACCACTTTCTTGATGGTTATCAGTCCATCGAAAATCTCGGGTACTTCCTGTTCGAAGAGCCTTTCAAGAAACATGGGTGATATACGTGAAAGGGTGATGACAGGAGAGTTGTTTTTCATTTCAACGCTCTGAATGACAGCACGGGTGTTTTCCCCCTTGCGGAAAAAGTCAGACGGAATCTGTTCCGACTTGGGGAGAATGAGTTCATTTCCGTCTTCATCCATAATCAGAACTTCTTTTTTCCATACCTGATAAACGTCGCCTACGAAAATTTCTCCGACACGGTTTTTGTATTTATTGTAGAGGTTGGCTTTTTCAAGGTCCATTATTCTTCCGGATAGATTCTGCCTGATGTTGAGAATTCCGCGCCGTCCGAAGCTTTCCAGGGGAACCAGCTCGCTGTATTCCTCGCCGACTTCATAATCCGGGTCGATTTTCTGAACATCTTTCAGAGAAATCTGGGTGACATTGTCTTCGACTTCTTCTACAACCTCTCTCTTCCACCAGATTTCGAAGTCTCCCTTGTCTATGTTGACAATTATGTCGAAATTCTCCGCCGAACCGTACATTCTTTCCAGTTGGGCACGGAAGACGTCTTCCAAAACGCTTATCATTGTAGGCCTGTCTATATTCTTGCCTTCCTTGAACTCCGCGAAGGTACTTATCAGATTTATACCTTCATTCTCTTTCTTTTCCATTGATTGTTTTTATGAGTGTAAATGATATTGTTTGTTTTATTCCTGTTTCCCGTATGAACTTACCATCAGCGAAAAATCCTCTTTGTCCCTATCAAGGTGGGATTCGATGAAACGACTTAATTCCACGCAGTCATCGATGCAGACTGCCCGTCCGGGTATGTCGAAGAAAACTTTTATATTGTTGGCCTTGTTTACTTTGACTTCCTTCAGTATCACCCCTTTTTCTTCAGGATAGAGGGCTGCGATTTCTTCAATGGCAAATTTTTCAATCATAATGAATCAGCGATGGTGGCAATAAAGAAGGGGACTCCCGTCCCCTTTCACTTCATCCATCTGAGCGCAAATGTAATGCTTTTTGAATAATTATCCAAAAAAATATGTTACTTTGCAGAATCGTAATCAATGTTTTTCAAATGGAAATTACAGCACAGGTCATAGCGGATCATCTCGGAGGAGAAATAGTGGGTGATCCAGCGGCCAAGGTTTCAACTGTGGCTAAAATAGAATCCGGAGGGCCGGGTTCCTTATGTTTTCTGGCAAATCCCAAATATGAACATTTTCTGTATTCCTGTCGTGCTTCCATAATTCTGGTCAACAAATCGTTTGAACTCAAGCAAGCCGTAGCAGGTACAGTCATCAGGGTTGATAATGCTTATGAGGCCGTCGCATCCCTTCTCGAACTTCTCAATGCATTGAAAAAATCCCGCAGGAGGGGAAAGGCGCTGCTATCCCATATTGCGCTGAGCGCGAAAGTCGGAAAGGCGGTCTGGGTGGGAAGTTTTTCATACATAGGAAAGAAAAGTGTCATAGGAAATGGAACTCAAATCCATCCCCAGGTGTATGTGGGCAGCGACGTGGAAATCGGTGAGGATTGCATTCTCTACCCCGGGGTCAAAATTTATCCCGGATGCCGGATAGGAAACAGGTGTATCCTGCACGCGAATGTGGTCATCGGTTCGGACGGATTCGGTTTCGCTCCGACTGCTGACGGCTCCTATAAGAAAATTCCCCAGACGGGTATAGTGAAATTGGAGGATGACGTTGAAATCGGAGCCAACACCGTAGTGGATAGAGCTACTATGGGCGCGACCGTAGTAGGCAGGGGAGTCAAACTCGATAATCTGATTCAGGTGGCTCACAATGTGACTATAGGTGCCGATACCGTTATCGCCGCGCAGACAGGAATAGCAGGTTCCGCACACGTCGGAAGCGGTTGTATGATAGGTGGGCAGGTGGGTATTTCCGGACACACCACAGTAGGTGATAATGCCCGAATCGCGGCTCAGTCCGGAACGATAAAAGACGTGGAGCCGTGTACATCCGTTATGGGCAGTCCGGCATTTGATTATAAAACATTCCTGAGGGCATATGCTATTTTCCGCCGGAATGGAAGAAATTCGAATAAATAATAGTAAATTTGCATCTGTTTCCAGTTTAAGCGATGTCAACAAGTCAGAATACTTTAAGGAAAATATATCTTTTTGAAGGAAAAGGTCTTCATTCCGGGCAGAAAGTCCGTATGAGGTTGCTCCCCGCTCCGGAAAATACGGGAATCCGTTTTCTCCGCAAAGACGTAGGGGATGACGCGTATATTCCTGCTGTCGTGGATTATGTCACTATGACCACCAGAGGAACTACGCTCGAAAATAACGGCATTAAGGTTTCCACCATAGAACACGTTCTGTCTTGTCTGTATGCTCTCGGTGTGGATAATGCCGTAATCGAACTTGATAATTTCGAAGTCCCGATTCTGGACGGCAGCGCTTCGGCTTATGTCAAGGCCATTCTATCTGACGGCCTGCAGACTCAAAATGCTCCCAGAAAGTATTATGACGTAACGGAAACGCTTCATTTTCAGGATGAAAAAACAGGTGCAGATCTGGTTATAGAACCGTGCGATTCCTTCACTGCTGATTTGACCATAGATTTCAATTCCAAAGTAGTGGGAGTCCAGACGTTCCATTTCGATGAAAATACAGATTATGCATCCCAGATAGCACCGTGCCGTACATTCGTTTTTTTCCACGAATTGGAGTACCTTTTCTCCAAGGGACTTATCAAGGGTGGCGATTTGGAAAATGCGCTTGTCATCGTGGAGCATCCTGTTTCTGAAGAGACTGTCAGAAAAATGGCGGTGCTTTTCAACGTCAAGACGATAGAAGTAAAACCGAACGGTTATCTCGATAATGTCATCCCACGTTTCGACGATGAGTGCGTGCGCCATAAGATGCTTGATATGCTGGGGGATTTTTCCCTTGTGGGATATCGCATCAGGGGCAGAATCGTCGCATACAAGTCAGGACATAAGGTGAACACTGAAATGGCGCGTCTCATAAGAGCAGCTATGACACATACCAAGTAATAGAAATTAACGGAAATGAATTCAACAGCATACAGTCAAGTACATCCGAATGCCAAAATAGCGGCAGGGGTAGAAATCGGACCCTTTTGTTATATCGCCGAAAATGTGGAAATCGGTGAAGGAACCGTAATAGGACCCCACGTTACCATTTTCGATTATGTCAAAATCGGCAAAAACTGCAATATCTTTCCAGGGGCAGTGCTGGGAGCCATTCCTCAGGATTTGAAATTCAGGGGTGAGGTATCCTGGGTGGAAATAGGGGACAGGACTACCATCCGTGAATGCGCTACTGTCAATCGTGGAACAGCGGCGAGCGGGAAGTCCCTGACGAAAATAGGTGATGACTGTTTGTTGATGTCCTACTCTCATACCGCTCACGACTGCCTGATAGGGAATCACGTCATTCTGGTCAGTTATGTGGGTCTGGCAGGTGAAACGCAGGTGGATGATTGGGCCATCATCGGAGGCGCGTCAGCAGCCCATCAGTTCTCCCATATCGGTGCGCACGCTATGCTTTCCGGCGGTTCCCTCATCTCGAAGGATGTGCCCCCATATGCTCTGGCAGGTCATAGACCTCTCTCTTATGTAAACGTAAACATTGTGGGTCTGCGCCGCAGGGGATTTTCTAATGATCAGATAGGAAGAATCAGAGACATATATAGGATAATTTATCAGAGCGGGCTGAATCGTACGGATGCTTGTATTCTGGCTGAGAAAGAAATACCCGCGTGTCCCGAAAAACAGTTGATTCTGGATTTTGTGAGAAATTCAAAGAGAGGTATCATCAGGTATAGTGGAGACTCTTCCGAAGACTGATTCCGTAAATAACGGCACAGTAGTTCTAAGTACCGCGTTCCTTCCACCCATAGAGTGGTTCAGGGCTGCGGCGCTTTCTTCTCATACCTTATTGGAGGGATTCGAGACATATCAGAAGCAGTCTTACCGCACGAGGTGCCGGATTCTGACATCCGCCGGTGTCGAAACGCTGAAAGTGCCCGTGGTTCATTCCTCATCCAGACTTATTCAGGATATCCCGATAGATTATTCCGAAGCCTGGGTACAGCGGATGGAAAGGGCTTTGAAGACAGCATATATGTCTTCACCTTTTTATATTTATTACGCAGACGACATCATTCCCGTACTGCGCTCAGGGATGAATTCCCTTTTCGAGTTGAATCTGGCTTTAATAAATGTTCTGGCGGAACTGCTCGGACTGCGTCTGAACATAGGCATTACTCAGGAATATGTTCCTGAATATGGAGAGGGAATTCTCGATTTGAGAGATGCGATTCATCCCAAGAGGGAACTGCCCCAATGGCTGCTTTTGAAACGCCGTTATTATCAAGTGTTTTCTTCGAAAACGGGATATGTCCCATCCCTTTCGGTTCTGGATCTTCTATTCAATGAAGGTCCGAATGCCATCAGTTTTATCTTTTAAAGGTCTTTCATCGTTATCGTTCCCACAATGTGACTGGCCTCCGTGATTCTGAATCTTTCATCTATTCTGAAAGGGGGAATGCAGATTATTCTGTCTGATGCATCACAGATTATGGGCTGCCGTTCTTTCGCTATACGGTCAAGTTTCAGTGTCGTAAAGAAATCACTGAGTTTTCGGCTTCCTTTCATTCCGAACGGTCGGAATCTGTCTGCTTCCTGCCAGCTGCGGCATAAGATGGGGAAATCCAGTTTCGTGGCATCAAAATAGAGTGTGCCCAAAGGAGGGTGGGCATTGAATTCGGAAACAACGGGACTTATGGCAAGATGCAGTTCGAAATCTCCGAAGCGGAAGGCACCGGGTCCGTCTATGGTGACCTTTGATGGAATTTCTCTGTCGGCCGGGTATAGTCTGAGACAGTTGCGATCGGTAATCAGGTCATACTTCGGTGAACTGAAGTGCTTTCCCGTGGAGGTCGTATCCAGAATTTCCTTGATTTGTGCAGGATTGAAACCGAAGGGATTCAAAATATGGAATGCGTGAAAATCGGTGTGGGCGGTATTTCTCAGTACTCTCATATCGATTACTGTCGCTCCATTTTTATAACTGACGGTTTTCTTTGTTATTTCCTGTGAAATGTCATCAAGGATGGCGGCCGCCTGAGAGAAGTGTTCCATATCCTTGGAAACAGTGTCAAGAAAAGATGGATTGATGGTTTCAAAAATGGGGAAAGCGAGATTCCGAATTTTGTTTCTGGAGTATTCGTTTTCGAAGTTGCTGTGGTCATCCCGGTACATGATGGCTCGGGATGAAACGTACGAGAAGATATCATTCCGACCTATTTCAATCAGCGGACGGATTATTTTACCGTTACATTTTCTGATTCCCGTGATACCGTCAATGCCTGTTCCTCTGAGAATGTTCAGGAAAAAAGTTTCGACACTGTCATTCCTGTTGTGGGCGACAGAGAGAAAATCGTAACCGAATTTTTCAATGAGAGATTCAAACCATCCGTATCTGAGCTCACGGGCCGCCATTTCTATGGATAACGATTTTTCGCGAGCGAATGCAGTCGTGTCAAACCGGATGCAGTGATATGGAATCCCATTTTTCCCCGCCCATGACCTTGTCAGCCGTTCATCCGCATCACTTTCCTCTCCCCTGAGGGAAAAATTTACGTGGGCTATTCCAAAATAGGGTTTGAGGGAACAGTTCAGGAAAAGTTCAGCCATACACATAGAGTCGATGCCTCCACTTACGGCCAGCAGATACTTTTTCCCCGAGACTGTGCCTCCGGACAGATTTTTCAGAGTGGATTCGAATTCGACGGAGAGGTCCATAAACCTACCGCTTGATATAATCCCCTATGGTAAAAGTTATACCTATGCCTCCGATTTCCTTGAATTGGACTCTTGAACACTTGTGCCCGTCTTTGTCCGCGATTTTGATATTGTCGTCATAGATGAGGCTGGTTCGCAGACTGACTGTTACCATCTTGAAAACTTTTACACTCAAGTTCATATCCCAGTTTACCTGTATGTTTTGGGGGGCCTGGAAGTAGTTTGAGAAGAGGTTGAGTGATGAATTGATGCTGAAGTTCTGGACGGAATATTTGAAATCCATCTTGACTTGGGCTCCCATCTGGGCTCTTACGCTTTGGTCGAATTTGTTACCGTATGAAACTCTCATCAGGGAATCATTGGGCGCCACGATTACGAAATTGCCGGTGAGCGGAGATGCATATAAGGAAAGACAGCGGAACGGCTTATAGTCGACACCGATACCGAGGTTGACGTATCCGGGAGCGAGGAATGAAGAAATCCGTTGGTTCTCTCCGGAGTAAGGATATCCGTTGGTGAGTTGTGTCTTGAATGTGAACAACCCGGAAAGATACAGGCGGTCAGTCAGTTTTCGTCCCACTTCTGAATCAATCTGGAAACGGTCATCGCTCTTTTTGTATCTGTATTTTTCATCCCCATTAAGAGAGAATGTAAAGCCGTATCCCATTTGGAGGCGGTTATCCCAAATCCAGTTGTTTTTGGAATAGTCGGCGGTGGCATCGATGTAGGCATTGAGCGTGACGTTTCCGTCACCACCGGCAGCCCAGTTGGTAAGGGTGGTCTGTGAAAAAGCCACTGATGTCATAATGCCTTTTTTCCAATATGTCGGTTTTGCCGGCGCCGTGGGAGCGGCCTCTTCCTTAGGGGTATCAATCAAGGCTGAGGCTATGTCGGCGGCGATGTCTGAAGATGTTTTTTTCGCGGTCTTTTCATCTTGGGCACAGAGAACCTGAGAAAATGTCAGGAACGTGAGTGCAAAAACTGTAAGGTGTCTTTTCATTATTCTGTCATCAGTATATCGTTTGTATTGAATTGGAAACCAAGTCGTTTCGCTGTTTTTATTTTAGCGGAATCCTGTCTGGAATTCATCTGCTCCACATCCGTCTCCTTGACTACGTCATATGGCGGAACGAGGAGATCGAAAGAAAGTGCATATTTTACAGCGGACAGAATGATGGTTTTTATCTCATTTCTGCCTAATATGTCTCTTCCGAATGCCATAACATCCTGCCAGACCTGTTTCTTTCCTTCCACGAAAAATGCTTTGCCCCTGTTGACGAACACTCTCGCTACCAGATAACCTATGTCTTCGGACCGATTGTACTTCAGCGAATCGTAGAGGAAATTATATACGCTGATGATTCCGCAGTATGCATTGTCCCGGTTTCCTTTGACATAATCGCATTCCCAGACAGGGTGAGTTCTGTCGAAAAGAAAGACGTCGGAGTGCATAGTGAACACAAGAACATCGTCCGCGAACTTGAGTTCTGCTTCGAAGCGCCCCCTGTCTCTGTATTCGAGGCGGACTCTGCGGCTGTTGATTCCGGGAGCATTCTCTAAAAGATCATTGAGGTCATTGCTGATTTCGCTGAGAACCTCCTTGAATTCATTGAACGCAGAAAGGCATTGGTCGAAAACGACCCCCTTCATGCTGGATTTTGTGGAAATTCCTTCGAGAATTTCGTTCTGGATGGTGCTGATAGTCTGATATTGGTCTTCGTCCATATTGGTGGATTGATTAGTAAGCTCTGGCGAAGATAACTCTCCGGTGGGAGGGTCTTCCCGTGTAAATGCATTTGCCTTCTTCCTTAATCACGTCAGTGTCAAGGGGAATGCAGCGAATGGTGGCCTTGGTCTCTTCCTGTATCCTGGCCTCAGTTTCAGGGGTGCCGTCCCAGTGGCACAACAGGAATCCTCCCTTTTCGATTTCAGCCTTGAACTCTTCCCAAGTGTCCACTTTTCTGGTCTTGGCGGCGCGGTAGTCCAGTGCTTTCCGGTAGATATTGGCCTGTATCTCATCCAAAAGTTTCTGAATGTGCTGTGCTATGCCTTCTCTCGGAGTTTCTCCCTTTTCCCTGGTATCCCTGCGGGCAATTTCCACCATTCCCTTGTCAATGTCGCGTTGCCCGACCGTGAGACGTACCGGCACTCCTTTGAGTTCCCATTCGGCGAACTTGAACCCTGAACGGACATTGTCCCTGTCATCTATCTTGTATGAAATGCCGAGAGATGCAAGTTCGTCACCGATTTTTTGGAAATACTCCTTCATTCTGGAAAGTTCATCGTCCCCTTTGTAAATGGGAACCATAACTACCTGTATCGGAGCTAGTTTTGGAGGTAGAACAAGTCCTTCATTGTCACTGTGGGCCATGATGAGTCCCCCCATCAGACGGGTGGATACTCCCCACGACGTGGCCCATACATAATCAAGTTTGCCTTCCTTGTTGGCGAACTGGACATCGAATGCCTTTGCGAAATTCTGTCCCAGAAAATGCGACGTTCCGGCCTGAAGCGCCTTGCCATCCTGCATCATGGCTTCTATGCAGAAAGTTTCGAGGGCTCCGGCGAATCTTTCGTGTTCCGACTTGGTGCCGATGACCACCGGCATGGCCATATATTCACGGGCGAAGCGGGCATACACGTTGACCATTTTTTCGGCCTCCTGAATCGCTTCCGCTTTGGTAGCATGTGCGGTATGTCCTTCCTGCCACAGGAATTCAGCTGTTCTGAGGAAGAGTCGTGTACGCATTTCCCAACGTACAACGTTGGCCCACTGGTTGACGAGAATGGGGAGGTCTCTGTAGGATTTTATCCAATTCTTGTATCTGTTCCAGATAATGGTCTCAGAGGTAGGGCGGACTACAAGTTCCTCTTCGAGCCTTGCATCGGGGTCAACGACCACTCCGTTGCCATCGGGATCTTTCATAAGACGGTGGTGTGTTACCACCGCGCACTCCTTGGCGAATCCCTCCACGTGTTCGGCTTCACGGCTCAGGAATGACTTGGGGATAAAGAGCGGGAAGTATGCATTTACGTGTCCGGTTTCCTTGAACATTCTGTCAAGCTGTTCGTGCATTTTTTCCCAGATGGCATAGCCGTAAGGCTTGATTACCATACATCCGCGAACAGCCGAATTTTCGGCGAGGTCCGCTTTAACCACCAGATTATTATACCATTGTGAGTAATTGTCTTCCCTGTTTGTGACTTCTTTTGCCATAATTTGTTGTCTATGGAATAATTTTTGTTACATTTGCGATAAGGCCGGGTGGAATGATTTGTCATTACGTCATTCTCTGCGGCAAAAGTATAAAAAAAAGGAGGAATTATGAAAAAGAGCTTCTTATTTTATGCAGCATCGGTGATGGGCGTGCTGGCATCCTGCGGTACGTCAGCCTATACCGCTTCGAATGAAGAAGACGGTATCTATTACCGACCGGGTGCTGAAGAATCCGCAGTTCTCCTTAGTGAGAACAAGACCGTATCCGATCTCTCCGCCAAAACCTCCACCAGATGTTTCGATAATTCCGGAACTGCCGGCGATACCATCGTATTGTCTCCATCAAACAATGTGGCGGATATAGAGTATGTTCCCAATAAGACATACACAGTCATAATGAATGACAACGGCACCGGTAAACTGCTGAACGAGCCGTTGAAGCCGATATACAAAGTTAATATCAACCTCGGTTGGAATTACAGCGATTCCTGGTTTTGGAATCCGTGGTGGGAAGACCCGTGGTATTGGAATTCCTGGTATTGGAGACCATACAGATGGAGATGGTATTCCTGGAGTGCATGGGATCCCTGGGGACCTTGGGGAGCTTGGGGACCGTGGCGGCCTTGGCACGGACCTTATATGCCTTACGTTCCTCATTATTACGGCCCGTATGTTCCATATCACCCTTGGTACGGACCGGGCAGGTATTATGCGGCCAGACCTGTAGTTCATACCCCTCGCGGTACAGGATATTCAGTGTCTCCCAGAGGAAGTTCGGCGGGGTATGCTCCGAAATCTCAGACAGGGACTGCGGGCAGAACTGTGGCCGGGATGGCAGGACGCAGCGCTGAAAGTACAGGCGGCCGTCAGACGGGGATGGTACGGAATTCCGTTACGCGCTCCGGTGTTGCCGCAGGCAATAGTGAAAGCAGGATAGTGCCCCGCGGGTCAGCGGCATCTGAGAGTACGACCGGCAGGAATGCATTTCAGATACGCTCCAGAAATATCCGCTCGATGGCTGTCAGTGACGGCACGACGGAGTCAGTTTCGCGTTCAAGTACTGTTTCGGCAGCTTCTTCTTCTGTGACACGCTCAGGGAATGGCGGAGGTCCTGAAAGGTATTTGTCGAATGGTCGCTCGAATACCGGGGCTGTAAGCCGCAGTACGGGTACATCCTCTTCACGTTCGGAGTCAGGGACATATCGTCCCTCTACCGGTACAGCCACCAGAAGCACGTATGGAAGCAGTTCCACCACTTCAAGGGGAAGCGCAGTCTCAAACGGTTCAGTACGTTCTTTATCGACTTCCGGAACAGTAAACTCGGTAAGGTCTTCTTCTCGTAGCGCCTATTCGGGTAGTCAGTCATCGCAGACGCGGTCTTCGGGCAGCACTTATTCCGGTTCATCACGCAGCAGTTATGGCAGTGGCTATTCCTCTTCATCCCGCAGCAGTTATGGCAGTGGTTATAGCAGTGGTCGCAGTGGTGGCGGATTCAGTGGAGGCGGCTATAGTGGAGGTGGTGGAATGACACGCGGCGGTGGCGGCGGTCGCAGGTAAATTTTTGATTATTGGAATTTCGGACAAAAATGAAAATTCTTCGTAAAATTTCATCAATAATTCTATTGTGTTTCTTGTCGACAGGAGTTTATGGGCAGACCATTCACGACGCACTCAGATTCTCACGTACCGATTTGTACGGAACAGCCCGTTCTCTGGCGATGGGGAATGCGTTTACAGCCATCGGCGGTGATGTTGGAGCACTCAGTGTAAATCCGGCGTCATCAGGTGTTTATCGTCACTCCGAATTCGTGGTGACGCCCGGTATTGACACATATACCGGAACTTCGGATTATCTGGCATCATCATCAGGCGGTTCCAAAACAAGGTTCTGTCTCGGAAGCATCGGGGTAGTGGGATACGTCCCCACCGGACGCAGGACAGGGCTGCTTAACATCAATTGGTCGGTGACCGGTAACCAGACGGCAGGCTATGTTTCCGGAACGAATGTCACGGGATTGAATGCCACTTCCAGTTGGCTGGCATCCAAAGCTCATCAGGCTACTATGGACAGATACAACAGCGGAAGTTTGAGTTATACATCCGGTGCTCCGTGGGATATTAACGGAGCATATCAGTCATGGCAGATAGACAATTTTCCGAAGGGACAGGCTCCTGACCCGCAGGAAACATATTATCTGGCCAATACCGAGAATCTTGATTTCTCGCGTCCTCTCGGACGTCTTGACCATCTGTATTCCAGAAATTCATGGGGATATACCTACGATATCGTGGCCAATGTTTCTGCCAATGTCGAAAACAAGCTTTTCTTCGGAGTGAATCTTACTTTCCAGAGCATATATTACACTGACAGGGAATTTTACCGTGAGCAGTCTGTCGATAAGTCCGAATTCGAGACAGGTTTCGAGTATATGAACTATTCATACAGCAGAACCACCCGCGGTATGGGGTTCAAGATGGCTGCCGGGATTATATACAGGCCTTTTGCCGGCCTCAGCATCGGTGCATCCGTTTCCACTCCCGCGTGGACGAAAATGAGGGATTTCTGGACTCAGGACGTAAAGGGTTTTGCGGATGCATACAAGGACAAAGACCAGAAGTCCTCTTCACCGGAAGGTGACTGGTCTTATAAAATGACCAATCCATTCCAGTGGAACGTAGGTCTCGGTTATACCATAGGACAGCGGGCAGTCATTTCGGTCGATTACTCGAATACTAATTACTCGAACGTGGCTTTCAGGACACTTGACGGGCCTGCGGGAAACTATAACATCCTGAATGATGCGATAGGGATGACTTTCAAGACTTCCCATTCAGTCCGTGCAGGGCTTGAAGTACGTGTGGCCAAAGGCATATCCGTAAGGGGCGGATATAATTTGAAAACATCCCCAGTGCAGTCTGAAGTTTTGGATATGAACTATATTTACGGTGATGACGTGGAAAGATATTTCAACGGACAGAATACGCAGTCGTGGTCTGTCGGAGTCGGTTATCGCAGCGGCAGTTTCTTTTTCGATGTGGCTTTCCAGCGGCAGATTGAAAGTATAAGCGAGTACAAGTTGTTCGCCGATTATTATGACCTGCGGAAGACTGATTTTCCCGAAGGAACGATTTATACCAGAGACGGAGACCCTGTTCAGGCACCGATGGTGACGGAAAGGTTCAAGCCTTGGAAACTTCTTATATCTGTGGGCTTCAAATTCTAGAATCAGAATATCAGTTTATGTTCAAAGTAGTAAAACGCCAGATGCTCACCTCCAATATATGTTTGCAGGAGGTCGAAGCACCGAGAATAGCCGGCTCCGCGCAGCCGGGTCAGTTCCTGATAGTTCGCGCCGGAGAAAA
The DNA here is from genome assembly GCA_045640205.1 of Candidatus Coprenecus sp. Classification (GTDB taxonomy): domain Bacteria; phylum Bacteroidota; class Bacteroidia; order Bacteroidales; family UBA932; genus Minthomonas. The sequence goes on from JAZUEO010000207.1 coordinate 14,282, forward strand.
GGGCGAGAGAGTGCCGCTGACCATCTGCGATTATGATAGAGAACGTGGTACGGTGACCATAGTGACACAGATTATCGGTGCATCTTCCAGACAGATAGCGGCTGTTGAGGAAGGTGGATTTCTTTTGGATGTCGTAGGACCGCTTGGGCAGGCTTCCGACTTTATGAAAATGCCCGTGGAGGAGTTGAAGGACAAGCGTTACGTGTTCATCGCAGGAGGTCTCGGTACGGCACCGGTCTATCCTCAGGCCAAATATCTTTACGAAGCGGGTGCTTCCGTGGATATTATTATGGGTGCAAAGACTGCCGATTTGGTAATACTTGAAGACGAGATGTCTCAAGTATGTGATAATCTGTACATCTGTACCGATGACGGCTCCAAAGGAGAGAAAGGGCTTGTAACTCAGATTCTCAAGAACCTGCTTGATTTAGGGGAGAAGTATGACTGTGCCGTAGCTATCGGGCCTATGATTATGATGAAATTCGTCACTCTCACTGCCAAAGATTATAATCTGCCTTTGACAGTCAGTCTCAATACCTTGATGGTGGATGGTACCGGAATGTGCGGTGCCTGCCGCGTGACTGTGGGCGGAAAGACCAGATTCGCCTGTGTGGAGGGACCGGAGTTCGATGCATATCAGGTCGATTTTGATGAGGCAATGCGTCGTCAGGGAATGTACAAGCCTCAGGAAGTGGAGGCTGATCATAAATGTCACATAGGATTACATTAGTATTATGGCCAATAAAATTCCGAGAGTTCCGGTGAGGGAACAGAATCCTCAAGTCCGAGCAAAAAACTTTGATGAGGTATGTTATGGATATGACGACAGCGAAGCTGCCCTTGAAGCTTCGAGGTGCTTGAATTGCGCCAAGCCAAGATGTATGGAGGGATGCCCTGTCAACATACATATTCCTGAATTCATACGCCATATAGTGGACGGTGATATTCCTTCTGCAGCGCGTGTTATCGCCGCAGACAGTTCCCTGCCCGCCGTTTGTGGACGTGTGTGCCCGCAGGAAACGCAGTGCGAGGGGAAATGTATTCTCGGGGTGAAGGGCGAACCTGTGGCGATAGGCAAACTCGAAAGGTATGTGGCCGATTGGAGCCGTACGAACGGGTTTCGCTTTGTGGACAAGGCTCCTGCCAACGGGAAAAAAGTGGCTGTCGTGGGAAGCGGCCCTTCGGGACTGGCCTGCGCATCCGACCTTGCCCGTCTGGGTTATGATGTGACAGTATTTGAGGTGCTTCACAAGGCTGGAGGCGTCCTGCAGTATGGCATACCCGAATTCCGTTTGCCGAAAGATTCCGTGGTAGCTGCCGAGATTGAAAACGTTCGCGCATTGGGTGTGAAGATAGAAACGGATGTAGTGGTGGGGAGAACAGTGACGGTGGATGAACTTCTCGAAAAGGAACATTTCGATGCCGTGTTCGTAGGTTCGGGCGCAGGTCTGCCTAAATTTATGGGAATCCCCGGGGAAAACCTTAACGGTGTATTTTCCGCCAATGAATTTCTGACGCGCAATAACTTGATGAAGGCATACGATTCCGAGTATGATACTCCTATATACGTGGGACGCAGGGTGGCTGTCGTGGGGGGAGGAAATGTGGCGATGGATGCCGCCAGAACTGCACTTCGTCTGGGGGCTGAGGTTTCTGTGGTTTATCGCAGGACGGAGAAGGAATTGCCCGCCAGGGCTGAAGAAGTCCATCACGCGAAGGAGGAGGGGATACAGTTCCTTATGCTTACAAATCCCGTCGAGGTGCTTGGGGATGAGAAAGGCTGGGTAAAGGGGCTCAAATGCGTGAAAATGGAACTTGGCGAGCCGGATCAGTCCGGTCGCAGAAGACCGGTGGCCATTGAAGGGTCGGAGTTCGTTCTGGAGACGGATGAAGTGATAATGTCTCTCGGTACATCTCCGAATCCGCTCATCGCCTCTACTACCCCGGGTCTTGATACGGACCGTCACGGGTGCATAACTGCCGATGATTCGGGAGCTACATCAAAACCGTTCGTATATGCGGGAGGTGATGCAGTAACCGGAGCGGCCACGGTTATTCTGGCTATGGGCGCGGGACGCAAGGCCGCAGCCGCCATTCACACGAAGCTCTCGTCAATGTAATATTCATCAAATGTCAGTTTATGATTTGGAATAATAAAAATAGTTTGTACCTTTGCAGACGAAAATACCGCGGGGTAGAGCAGTTGGTAGCTCGTCGGGCTCATAACCCGGAGGTCAGAGGTTCGAGTCCTCTCCCCGCTACTAAATAGGCGGAGAATTCTTCGGAGTTCTCCGTTTTTGCGTTGGAGGTGGTACGGTATTCGTTTGATATTGAACGGAATGCAGCGAAAGCTGGATGTTCGCTGACGGTTCGAGGCGCGGATGCGGTCCGGTCATAGATCAGTCCGTCAGGAAATACGAGTTTCTGGAGTCTCTGCTTGGTTCTGTAATCACCCTGTTGCCGCAAAGTATCTAAGTAATAGGCAGTTGAAAGGATATCATCGACTAGGGATTCACGGTTCGAGTTTTGTTTTTGGAGATCGGTAATTTCGTCTTCGATTTGCAAGAGCTGACTTTCCAGATGCTTCGAGGTGATGTCATAGACTTCCTCACCTATTGAGCCGAGTCCGAAACGTACTGTAACGTCCTCAAACTGCTGTCGGTTGGCTTTTTTCAAAGTCTTCAATTCCTGCATCCTCTGTGCGTTTTCTTCGCTGCGCTCCCTGAGGACGTTCAGCATAATTTCCCTTACATTGGGAAGGATTTCCTCCGGAAGCGTGTATTGTTTAAGCAGGTCGATGAACTGCTCGTGTAGCTTCTTTGCACTGACGTTGCAGCGGCAGCCTTTCGTGTTGCACTTGTAGTAATGCAGCCCTTTCTTCTTCACTTCATATCCTGTAAGGACTGAAATTCCACGTCTGTGATTCCGCCTTCGGCCTTCCACTCGAATGCCTTTGCGATAAGCCGCCCCTCATCGTTGATGACAAAGGTGTGCTTCCTGGGTGCAGAGTGGTCGATTGAGTAGCCTCTCAGAGGCTTTGAGTACCAGTCTCCGCGCTCCAAACTGGCAAGCATCCCTGCAGGCCTTCTCCTGCGTTTCGAGCGAGAGGTTATGCTCTGCCTGCTCTTTCGTACTTACGCGCGTCCAGATGACAGCGACGCGCCTTTCCTTTGCGGTAGTC
>JAZUEO010000208.1:0-3984 GCA_045640205.1 Candidatus Coprenecus sp.
GCCTTCGATGCATACTTCAGTGCCTCTGAAACCGCGAACATGACCAAAGATGAACGCATCTTATACGACCATGCCATGATAACCAAAACGGACATCGAATACGGAAAACTCTACAGCTTCAAGAAAGGCAAAGCCGAAGGAAAAGCTGAAGGACTCGCTGAAGGCGAAGCGAAAGGAAGGGCCGAAGGACTTGCCGAAGGCGAAGCGAAAGGCAGGATCGAAGGACTTGCCGAAGGTCGTTCAGAGACCCAAAGAGAATTGGCGCAGAAAATGCTTTTCAAAGGGATGTCCGTACAGGACATTTCGGAACTGACCGGTATGTCTGTTGAAGACATAGAAAATCTGATTAAATGACAATGCTGTGCCATGGCATTCAACATTGATGAATCGCAGGGTAACCCTCTATGGCTACCCTGCTTTTTTTATGCACTCAAAACGCCATTGATATTTATCAATAAACGGAAATTTGAAATATAAAAACAGAAATACCTTTATTGATGGTTATTCTGAGGTACCTGACTTGTCGTAATATCGCGGAAAACCTACAGCTTCAGGAAAGGACTCGCCAAAGGCTTCATTTCAGCCATAAACGAAGGTTGGTTCAAGGAACATCAGAAATTCTTTTCAAAATGGTTATAAAAGAATTTCAGCTGGCACTTATTGTTAATATCCTGTTGATTTTTATTGAGAAAAACAGTTGTTAAGTGGTGATTGCTGCTGTATTTTTGCAAGCACCTTATTAACACACTTATATGAAAAAATTTTCTTTTGTTCTTGCAGCTCTTCTTCTGAGCTCGTTCGCCCTCAAGGCACAGAATGTTCAGGTCTTTTACGATTTTGGTGAAGACCGCAAGCAGGTGACCACCACTGCCGAAATTTTCAAGGCTGACAGTTGGGGTAACACCTTCTCTTTTATCGACCTCGATTACACTTTCCGTAATGAAAAAGGCAAGAGCATAGGTATCGGCGGCGCCTATATGGAATTTGCAAGATGTTTGAATTTCTGGCAGGATACCAAGGCCGGCTTCTTCAGCATCCAGCTTGAGTACAATGGCGGTCTCGGCACATACGCTTCAAGTAGCCGCGAGACCAACAACGCTTTCAGCATCAATCACGCATTCCTCGCCGGTGCCGACTTCTTCCTCCACTCCAAGAATTTCAACAATCTCTTCAATCTTAAGCTTCTCTACAAGAAGTACGTCAGTTATGACCAGAAGGCTCCCCTTCAGTTCACTTTCGTGTGGACCTGTAATAATCTTTTCGGAGCCAAGGGTCTGACATTCTCCGGTTTCGCCGATTTCTGGTGGCAGGACCAAATGTGCGACAAGGGTGCTACCAGTACCGTTTTCCTTTCAGAACCTCAGCTCTGGTATGCCGTAGGTCAGCTTTTCGGATGTCCTAACCTCAATATCGGCGGAGAACTTGAACTCAGCCATAACTTCGGTGGCGTTTCCGGTTTCAAATGCCGTCCCTGTCTCGGTATCAAATGGGATTTCGCAGCCGGAGCTCCCAACAAGAAAGCAGCTACTAAACACTAATTCCTAACAATATTATCTATGCTTAAGAAATTGTTCGGTTTCGATGCCGCTGTGAACAATGTCCGTACGGAGATTGTAGCAGGTATCACCACTTTCCTGACAATGGCCTACATTCTGGCCGTCAATCCAAGTATTTTCGGCGACCTCGATGGTATGCCTAAAGGTGCCGTTTTCACATCTACCGCACTGGCTGCCATCCTGGGTACTCTCTGTATGGCGTTTTATGCCAAGAAACCTTTCGGGCTTGCTCCCGGAATGGGTTTGAATGCATTCTTCGTATACACCGTGTGTCTTATGATGGGTTATTCCTGGCAGTTCGCGCTGACAGCCATCCTTATCGAAGGTATCATCTTCATCATTCTTTCCATCACCAAGGTTCGTGAGATGATAGTTGATGCCATTCCCGTAACATTGAAAAGGGCTATCGGTGCCGGTATCGGTCTCTACATCGCATTCATCGGCCTTAAAAATGCAGGCATCGTCGTTGACAACAGCGCCACTCTGGTAGGTCTCGGTGAACTCAAGACTTCAGCCAGCGTTCTGTTTGTCCTCGGTCTGCTTATCACTTCCGTTCTGGTAGTTCTAAATGTCAAGGGAGGTATTCTTATCGGTATGCTTATCACCACCATCATCGGCATTCCTCTCGGAATCACCAAGTTTACAGGAGTGATTTCTATGCCCAATTCTATCTCACCCATCTTCTGTCAGTTCGAATGGGGACAGATTCTCACTTGGGATATGCTAATAGTCGTACTCACATTCCTATTCATCGATATGTTCGATACCATCGGAACCGTCGTGGGGGTATCCGTTAAATCCGGTATGGTGGATAAAAATGGAAAAGTGGACGGTATCAGCAAGGTCCTGATGGCTGATGCTGTGGCCACCACCGCAGGTTCCTTCTTAGGAGCTTCCACCACCACCACTTACATAGAAAGCGCAGCGGGTGTAGCCGAAGGCGGCCGTACCGGGCTGACAGCATTTGTAATCGCTATGGGTTTCACCATCGCCCTCTTCTTCTCTCCCCTGTTCCTCGCCATTCCAAATGCCGCTACCGGAGCAGTTTTGGTTATCGTCGGTATGATGATGATGTCTCCTATCAAGGAAATAGACTGGAATGATTACTCTGAAGCCATTCCCGCTTTCATCACGACGATTATGATGCCCCTGACATACAGTGTCGCTCACGGTATTCTGCTCGGTATGATAGCATACGTTATTATCAATGCCATCGCAGGCAAACTCAAAAAAATCAGCATTACTATGTGGGTTCTCGCCGTTCTCTTCATCTGCCGTTACATTTTTATGTAAATGTGGATTTATGAATAAAGCAAAGGGGTTCCTTTTTTTTCAGGGAACCCTTTTTTTGAAGTTGTTTTTTAATGACTGAACAAAAATATGTTTGACAGGAAAATTTATATCGACAGACGGGAAACACTCAGGAGGAAGGTTTCTTCCGGCATTATCCTCTTTCTCGGAAACAGTAACGCGGACATTAATTATCAGGGAAACTCCTACCCTTTCCGTCAGGACAGTTCATTCGTATATTACTTCGGCTTGATGCTTCCCGATATGGCGGCGGTAATGGATGTGGATACCGGTGAGGAAATCATTTTCGGAAACGACGTCGATGTAAATGATATCGTCTGGACAGGACCGCAGGCTCTGGTGAGGGAACTTGCAGATTCCGTAGGAGCAAGCAGCAGCAGAACCCTCGCGGCCTTGGAAGAATATCTCTGCGAAGCACTCAGGAAGAATAGAAAAATACATTTTCTGCCCCCCTATCGTCATCAGACTAAAATGGAACTGAACCGCCTGCTCGGAATACCTTTCGCCGCGATGGAAGACTCAGCTTCCGAAGAACTGATTAAGGCTGTAATCGATATGCGTTTGGTGAAGAAGGAAGAGGAAATCGCAGAGCTCGAGAATGCCGCGGAAATCGGATACAGGATGCATTATGCCGTAATGAGATCTGCCAGACTGGGGATGAAGGAGCAGGAACTGGCCGGTCTGATGGATGGCATCGCGATGCAGTACGGCAGGATGACTTCATTCCCCACTATCCTGTCGCAGAATGGAGAAACCCTTCATAATGAAACACATAATCAGATTCTGACTGACGGAAGAATCATCGTCATCGATGCAGGAGCAGAGGCTCTTTCCGGATATGTCTCCGATTTTACCAGAAGCATCCCCTCTTCAGGAAAATTCAACTCAAGGCAGAAAGACATATATCAGATAGTGGAGTCTGCCAACGAATATTTTCCCACCATAGCCCGTTCTGGGGAAAGTTTCGAATCAATCCACCTGAAAGTGGCAAGGCTTATGCTCGAAGGCCTCAAGGGATTGGGCCTGGTCAAAGGAGATTTGGATGAAGCTGTCTCCTGCGGTGTGCAGGGACTGTTTATGCCCCACGGACTCAGCCATCATATCGGGCTGGATGTCC
>JAZUEO010000209.1:0-2631 GCA_045640205.1 Candidatus Coprenecus sp.
AATACAAGCCCCATTATCACATGCGTCACGGTATACAGTGCCAATGATATATAATCAAGTGGCAACATTCCGGCATAGTTTGCGTTCATCAGATGGATGCAGCCGAAGAAAACGCCCCAGAACCAGAAATACTGTTTGAAACGGCAGTTCATCATGAATTTTCCGAGAAGCAGAAACAGGCAGACTCCTGCAACGAGGGCAATGCCTATTCGAATGAGCAGATGGTCTTCGCAATATATCTTCTGGCTGAAGCAGAACGATGATACAAGAAGGAATGATATCAAGGTCAACGATATGGCGATGTTCACCTTCTTTCTGTACAAAGTCAGACGGAATGCACCTTCTTCCAGAAGCGGAGCCAACAGAGCTACAATCCATTTGGGAGTATCTCCATGGTCAACAATCTTCTTTTGCATCAGTGTCGGGAAGGCTTCTCCAAGGATATATACGACCACAGCCGCAAGAATCATCAGTCCCATGACAGCAACAAGATAAAGCCAGAACGAGGATAGTATCGATTTCGGCTTGAAGTCAAAGGGTCTGCCCTCTTCCGGACTTCTAAGGAATGATATAAGATTTCGGAACATCGGCTCAAATGATTTCTATTATTACAGCCTCTAATTTGACAGTGCAACAGCACTATCAGGTGTAAAGTTATACATTATTTTGAAATACTCCAGCGGTGTCAGGTATCCGAGTGATTTTCTCGGTCGATTATTCAGCTTCCATTCGACCTCGGCAATGAACTCATCTGTCAGTGTGCTGAAGTCCGTACCTTTGGGGATGTACTGGAGTATAAGAATGTGTCTCAATAAGTTCTCTCTCTGGAGCCACAAAACATACATCATTAGGCGGCTATTACATATAGAATTCACTCGCATACGTAATACATATGATTTTTACATACTGAGTATCCTGGATTCTATAAAAAATTTGACGGTCTGCCGACATTCAAAGCAGACCGTCAATTTTTATTGAGGGGTTTCCAGAAAAAAATAAGAACTCCTTTTATATGAGCACTTTACGCCTCGATGTGATTTCTGGAGAAAATAGGCAACCTCACTTCAACACCTTCCACTGCTACAGAAGTTTTTTGAGTTCTTCTACATCAGGATGGCTTTCACGCGTTTTTCCGGAAGGAACGTTCGAATGTCCTGAAGGCTTGGAAATCAAATATGGAGAAGAAGATTTCATCCCTGAAGGCTGGACAGTGAAGACACGATAGATGAAGATTTCTTGAAAAAGACTTCTTATGAGAAAATTCGGAATGCCGTGATGTCAGAAATGCTGTGATGTCAGAAATGCCGGAAGGAGCTTCGCGCATAAAAAAATGCCGACTTTGAGGGCCGGCATCTCATTAATTCAGTTTTTCACCTTTCGCAGACAAAAATTCAAAGTCCAGAATTCCTTTCCCGCTGTCCGGCCTGACTTTAATGGAACACGGGTATTTCTTCTTCCATTTACGCACGATGGAATTGAACAGGCCTTTGGTCAGATATGCCTCCACCAAAGGGTTTGCGACCAGAATCAAATTCTTTTCTTTCCTTCCACTGACGATAGAGGCGAGCTGACGCTCGATGGTATCTTCTATCAGAATGCTGGAAGCCACCTTTCCCGTTCCATGACAAGTAGGGCAGGTTTCCTGGGTATTGATTTCAGTGGCGGGCCTCACCCTCTGACGGGTAATCTGCATAAGACCGAACTTGGTAAGGGGAAGAATATTGTGTTTGGCTCTGTCCGTAGCCATCAGTTCCTGCATATGTTGGAACAGATTGGCACGGTTCTCAGCCTTGTCCATATCGATAAAATCGACTATGACGATACCTCCCATATCCCTGAGTTTCAACTGCCGCGCGATTTCATCAGCAGCATGGCAGTTAACGTCGAATGCATTCTGTTCCTGGTCTTTTCCTGTCTTGACACGGGTTCCGCTGTTGACATCCACCACGTGAAGCGCCTCGGTGTGTTCTATCACAAGGTATGCGCCCTGCTTGATGGGCACTACCTTTCCGAAAGCCGATTTGATTTGACGGGTCACCTCGAAATGATCCATTATCGGCTCAGCGCCTTTATACAGCTTTACTATCTTCTCCCTTTCAGGAAGAATCCAGTCAATATAGTTCTTGATTTCTTCGAATACCTGTTCGTCATTGACATAAATGTTTTCAAATGTGTCATTCAAAAGGTCCCGAAGGATGGTGGTCGTCTTACTGTTCTCGGTGAAGAGCAGTTTAGGGAACTTTCCGGCCGCTATCTTGGGCCAGGAATCCTCCCATTTCTTGACAAGAACATTGAGTTCGTTATCCAGGTCCGCAGCTTTCTTACCCTGCGCGGCCGTGCGCACTATCACCCCGTAATTCGGAGGAAGAATACTGTACATCAGTCTTTCCAGACGTTTCTTCTCTTCTTTAGAAGAAATCTTCTGGGAAATACTGACTTTGTCTGAAAAGGGAAGAAGAACGATATTTCTGCCGGCTATGGATATCTCCGACGTAAGACGCGAACCTTTAGTCGAAATAGGCTCTTTGACCACCTGTACGATGAGTGGCTGACCCTGTTTAAGGACATCCTCGATTTTTCCTTCCTTTTCCAGAACGGAATCAATGGAAGTCGGATCGTAGCCATGTCGTT
>JAZUEO010000210.1:0-7822 GCA_045640205.1 Candidatus Coprenecus sp.
TTCCAGAGAAGAGATTATCGCACGGGGCATCATTCCTGAAACTGATTATAAGAAGATGGAAGAGTACGCCCTCGCCCTCTTCGAAAGAGGCTCCCGCATCGCCGCAGAGAGGGGACTTATTCTGGTCGACACCAAATATGAATTCGGACGTCGTCAAGACGGAGAAATCATTCTCATAGACGAGATTCACACCCCCGATTCGTCCCGATATTTCTATTCTGACGGTTATCAGGAAAAATTCAATAAAGGTGAGCAGCAGAAACAGCTCTCCAAGGAATTTGTTCGCGAATGGCTGATGGAAAACGGTTTTCAGGGAAAAGAGGGAGAGCAAGTTCCCGAAATGACCGCCGACAGGGTGAAAATCATCTCTGACCGCTATATCGAACTGTTCGAAAACATCACAGGACAGAAATTCGAACCAGCCCCATATACTGACGATGTATATGAACGAATCGAAACCAATGTTTCGAATATGCTTGCAAGACTGCCGTAATCTACTATGAAGAGATTCTTCACACTACTTATATCTGTGCTGATACTGGTACCCGTCCAAGTATCGGCACAGAATTCTTTATCAGAAGAAATTACCATCTCCAAAGACAAAGTCAGGATAGACGGAGCCATATACTACGTCCACTTCATAAAGGAAGGACAGACACTCCTTTCGATTTCCAAGGCCTACGATATTCCTATCAGTGCCATTCAGGAAAAAAATCCCTCCTCCAAAAACGGATTGAAGCCAGGTACTTTCCTATATATCCCAGCAGAGTACACTCCTTCCCATCAGGATCAGGAACAGGAAACCGTATCCCAGCAGACAAACTCACGGGAAAAGACAGCATTCTGGAAAACAAGCACTGGCGACAAAAATAAAAAGGCGACTCGGGACAAAAAGACTGGGAGCAAGGATTCTAAAGACTCCCAGTCAGAATACAAATTCAGGTACAAACGAGGCAGCAGTTCAGAATCTTCTGCTTCTGCTTCCGCCACAACCGCCGTAGCCACAACCGCAGAAAAGCTCATAAAGGAAAAGGATAAAAACGAAAAAACCGACTCACGTAAAAAAACTGCCAAAAACACAGAAAAGGCAAAGAACGATATGGAGACGGTTACGGACAATATTCAGAAAGACATTGATCCGGACATAGCCTACAAGACCAATAAATCGGTCAAGGAAGAACCTTCCACACCGACAGTTCCCCTCTCGCATCCTTCACAGGACAGAAAGGAAATCATACAAGGGAAAAACCTGACCAATACCATATCCATTGTAATTCCTTTCGGGAAATCGGCACGATACGGTTCATCCGAAGTGAATCAGAGTGACTTCTATTCCGGAGTACTTCTGGCACTATACAAGTTAAGGGAAGAAGAACGCTTCAAGAAGTATTCTATTCAAGTAATCGATCTCGACAAATGGGATTCCACTCAGGAAATGCTCGCCGGAAGTGCTATATCCGGGAGTGATCTCATCATAGGTCCCATTTCCCTGCAGGATGCGGAACCGGTCGCCGAGTTCGCCAAAGAAAATCATATCCCGATGGTATCTCCATTGGATATCCGCACATCTTCTCTGGCGGAAGACAATCCTTATCTGTTCATTTTTCCATCATCTCCAGACGCAGTCCACAAAAGACTGATTCAAAGATTCACGGACTGCAGTCAGGAAGAAAATCTGATAATCATCACAGAAAAAGACAAGACTCCGACACGCATCGCCACTATGGCCATATCCGCACTGGACAGTATAGGAATCAACTACAGGAACTATTCTTATGCCATTCTCCAGAATCAGCGCGTCATTTCCGAATTAAAGTCGATGATACCTGAAGACAGTTCCTCTCCGGCCCGCATTCTCGTGGCTTCAGAAAACGAAGCTTTCGTATCCGATGCACTCAGAAACCTTAATGTCCTCGTAACTACAGGCAAGCGGAATATTGCCGTTTTCGGTCTTCCAAAATGGAGAAACTTCAGCACCATTCAATTGGAATATCTGCATCACCTGAATACTCATATCAGTCTCAGTTATCATCTGGATTACAACTCCGAAGAGACTATGGATATGACCACCCGATTCGAAGAGGTCTTCCATACCTCACCCACCCCATTCGCCTATCAAGGGTATGATATCACGAAATTCTTCATCGAAATGATGGAAACCTACGGTCCGTCATTTCCCGAGGAAATTATGGACATCAAATACCAGCTCATCCAGTCTGACATTGAGTTCAGGCATTTCGGTGGAAATGGAGGATTTTACAACTCATCTGTCAGAGACATAACGTACCTCCCCGACTGGTCCATCGAATGTGAGTGACACTGAATAAAAAAGCGGCTCCCGCCGCCTTTTTTATTTGTTCTCTATATCCTTGAAATACTTGTACGTACCTACTTTCAATTCGCAGCAGGAAGCTTCATCACACACGATTATGCCTCTTGGGTGCATCTGCAGTACACTGATAGTCCACATATGACATACCGGTTCTTCCACTGCGTGGCGCAGAGCGCGTGCCTTGTTATGTCCGTTCACGAGAATCATCACCTCCTCTGAATCCATAACTGTACCGACTCCGACAGTCATAGCCTTCTTGGGAACTTTATTGACGTCATTGCCGAAGAATCTGGAATTGGCGATGATGGTATCCGTAGTAAGTGCCTTCACCCTCGTTCTGGAGCTGAGTGAAGACCCCGGTTCATTGAATGCAAGATGTCCGTCAGGTCCTATACCACCCATAAAGAGATTGATTTTTCCGTATGAAGCGATGGCCTTTTCATAGTTTTCACATTCTTTCTGAAGGTCAGGTGCGTTTCCGTCAAGAATGTGGATATTCTCCTCCTTGATATCGACGAACTTGAAGAAATTGTTCCACATAAATGAATGATAACTTTCAGGATGGTCTTCGGGGATTCCTACATATTCATCCATATTGAAAGTAACTACGTTTTTGAAAGACACTTTACCGGTCTCATAAAGTTTTACGAGTTCACGATATGTACCGATAGGGGTCGAACCGGTGGGAAGGCCGAGAACGAAAGGTTTGTCGGGTGTCGGATGAAATGAGTTGATTCTCTCAGCTATATAAGAAGCAGCCCATACCGACATTTCCTTTGAGGAAGGTTCAATAATAAGTCGCATAGCAGTAATATATTAATTATCGTTTGTTTTCATCAATCAATGTCCTGGCATTTTCCAAAGCGGCACCACTCAAGGTATCACCGCTGAGCATTCTGGCCACTTCCAACACCCTTTCATCCCCGGAAAGACGACGGATTTCCGTCCTTGACTCTCCGTCCGAACTATTTTTTTCTATCAGGAAATGCGTCCCGTTCTGACTGGCTATCTGAGGAAGATGCGTAATGGCGAATATCTGCATCGTTTTCCCCATCCCGGCTATCAATTTTCCCATTCTGTCAGCCATACGCCCGGAAACACCGGTATCGATTTCGTCAAATATCATAGTCGGCAGGGAAGAATATTCAGAAAAGACCTTCTTGAACGAAAGCATAACACGGGAGAGTTCTCCACCCGAAGCCACTTTGGAAAGTTCTCCCGGGTCTATCCCCTGATTAGCCGAAAACAGGAGCGTCACTTCATCCATACCGGTCGGGCCGGGTTTCTCCTTATCTGTAAATGAGACTTCAAAAACAGCATCGGGCATTTCCAAAGAACGGATACATTCCTGAAGTTCGGAAGAAAACCTGACGGAGGCATTTCTCCTGCAAATGGAAAGTTCCGAAGCCGTCTTCCTCACTTCATCCTGCAGGACAGCGACTTCTTCCTCCAATTCCTTCAGCCTGAACTCATCATCTTCTTCTGAGGAAAGGGTCTTTCCCAAAGAATCCCTTATATCTATCAACTCCGCTACTGAAGAAACATCGTTCTTTTTCAGCAGACCGTACAATGTATCAAGCCTTTCCTCTACTTGAGAAAGCCGTTGGGGAGATACAGTAACTGTCTCACTCATAGAATCCAGTTCCGAACTGATATCCTCTATTTCTATTCTGGCTTCGGACAGTCTCCTTATCAGCTCGGAAGAGGCGGGAAGATATTTTTCAATTCTGGAGAGAGATGAAGCCGCATTCTTTAAAGACTGCGTGACAGAATAAGAATCGTTCTCCAACGCATTCTCTGAATTCATCAGTTCGGACATAATGGTCTCGGCATTGGAGAGTATTTTCTGTTCCTCCTCCAATTCTTCCAATTCACCTTCACGCAGGAATGCCGAAGAAAGTCTGTCGTACTGGAATTGACGGAAATCCCTGTCACGTGACGCAGAAGCGATACTCTCCTTCAAGTCAGAGAGAGCTTTCTTTCTTTCCTGGTATTTATTCCAAACAGCAGAATAAGCTTCCATAAGTCCGGCATTGGCGCTGAAATCATCGAGAAGGCGCAATTGATACTCCGCATTATCGAGAAATCGGGATTGATGCTGCTCGTGAATGTCGATCAGGGAAGATGAAAGTTCCGCCATATCCGACAGCGTCATCGGTTCATCATTCAGAAATGCCCTGGAACGGCCTGCCGGATTGATTACTCTCCTCAGAATAGTGTCCTTACCATCCATTTCAAATACACCTTCCACGACACAGTTCCGCGAACTGTCACGAATGACAGTCGCGTCCGCCTTTTTCCCCATCAGCAGGGACAAGGCTCCGAGCATAATGGATTTGCCTGCACCGGTTTCACCCGTAATTATCACGAGTCCGGACGGGAAATCCATATCCAATTCACGGATGAGGACATAATTCGATATGGAAAGATGTTTAAGCATTCTGTATTTCCATAACAGCGGAGACTATTCTCTCCGCTATCAATGTTTTTTTAGACAAAGGTATGACTTGCGGTTCCCCTGAAGGGCGAATCAAAGTAACCTGATTGGTATCCGTTCCGAAACAGCTCCCTTCTACACGCAGGGAATTCATAACTATCATATCCAGATTCTTGCGGAAGAGCTTTTCACGTGCGTTCTCCATCTCCGAATCCGTTTCAAGAGCGAATCCGACGTGAATGGCACCGGGTCTTTTCATTTTTCCCGCTTCCGCAGCAATATCCCTGTTGCGCACCAAATGCAACGTCAGTTCCTCCCCGTTTTTTTTGATTTTCCGTTCCGCTGCCGATGCCGGGGCATAATCGGCCACAGCGGCACAGAATACAGCAATGTCACAATCGGACGAATATTCCGCCAAAAAAGATGTGCACATCTGCTCCGCAGATATCACGTCGATTCGTTTGACACCGAACGGGACTGATAATGACACGGGGCCACTGATAAGTGTCACGTCCGCACCTTCAGCCGCAAAAGCGGCGGCAATGGCATATCCCATCTTGCCGCTGGAATGGTTTGATATGAAGCGTACGGGGTCTATCGCCTCCACCGTAGGACCGGCAGTAATCAGCACCTTCCGACCGCTGAGGGACTTGACATTGCCGGAGGCAAAGACACCTTTCACCGCCTCCAGAATATTCTCGGGTTCCGCCATCCTCCCCTTTCCGGAAAGGCCGCTGGCCAATTCACCGTCTTCAGCATCAATAATCTTCACTCCTCTGTCAGAGAGAAGTTTCAGATTCGACACAGTAGCAGGATGCCGGTACATATCAAGGTCCATAGCCGGAGCTACGACCACCGGACATCTTGCCGACAGATATGTGGTCAACAGAAGATTGTCAGCCGTTCCGCAGGCCATTTTGGAAAGAGTGTTCGCTGTCGCGGGTGCTATAATGAAAAGGTCAGCCCATATACCAAGCGCCACGTGACTGTTCCATTGTCCGTTTTCGGGATTGAAAAACTCTACGAGTACAGGATTACCCGAAAGTGTGGCCATAGTAAGTGGAGTGATAAACTTTTTGGCATGCTCCGTCATCAGCACCTTCACCTGAGCGCCTTCCCTGACCAATAAACGGCAGAGCATCGCCGCCTTGTATGCAGCGATGCCGCCTGTTATTCCAAAAAGAATTTTTCTACCCTCCAGAATGCCCATACAGAAAAACTACTCTTTTTCTGAGGCCTTTTCGTCGGCAGCTACACGATAATATATCTCGTTGTGCTGAAATTCATCGATAGCTACGAGGGCAGGCTTCGGAAGCATCTCGAAATGCTTTGAAATGTCTATCTGCTCGCGATTTTCGAATGTTTCCTCCAACGTGTCGGCATAATTCGAAAACTCTTCAAGTTTAGCACTGAGTTCCTGTTTGACCTGCGCCGCTATCTGATTGGATCTCTTGGCGATAATCATAACAGTTTCATAAACGTTGCCCGTCGGCTTAGCGAACTCGACCATATCGCGGGTTCTGGTGTTGTTGTCGATTTTTCTCTGTGATGACTGTTCCATCTGTATATATACGTTTAAATACTCTTGTCGTTGAGAGCCTTGTCGGTTTGTTTGGTTTCCTTCGTCGCCTGCCGTGCCTCCTTTTTACTCAACTTACCCTCGTCCACCTTCTTCAGATATGCCTGGGCCTTTTTGTAAAAGACATCTATTCCTTTCCGGTACGGCGATTCCGGATACTCACCGATAAAATTATAATACTCGTCGGTAAATGTCATAAAGCGTTCCTTCTGCTTCGAGACGACACTGTTCAATGCCAGCTTATAGGATGAAAGCGCCACATAATAAAGCACCTTTTCCCTGTACTGAGTTTCAGCATTATCTTTCAGGACGTCCTTAAATGCATAATGCGCTGCCTTATAATCTTCAGTAGTGTAATATATTCTAGCCGCTTCGAAAGCCTTGCGTTCCAGACGATTCTTGAACTCGTCCAGCATTTCCATACATCTGGCGGAATATTCATTACCTGGGAAGTCTATCATAAACTCATTGACGGCAGACATAGCCTTGTGTGTCGGCAGCTGGTCCAATTCGTATCTCAAAGTCTGGGAATAGAGGCATTCCAGATAAAGGAACCTGGCCTCATTCACAAACGGACTTCGCGGAAAAGAAGAATAAAAGGAACTGAATGCAGATTCAGCAGTAACCAAATCGCCGAAACGATAATGGGACAAGGCAGTATAATAATTGACGGTGTCCTCTTGCGGAAGTCCGCTGACTATGAGTTTCATAGATTCGAACAATGAAGCCGCCTTCGAATATTTTCCCCTTTCAAAATACTCGAACGCACCCTTGTACTTCTCCGACATATCCTGACTTGAAAGAAGCATTTCATACTGGCTCTTGCACGAAGATGCCGTCAGGACTACAGCCATCAAAACCGTAAGTATGCTCGTTTTTTTCATCATTCGTCTTTTCACAAAAAGCGTGCAAAACTTTCAATCTGCAAAGTTAGAAAATAATACGACAGTTCATATCTTTCGGTAAGAATCTGTTTCAAGCAAGTGCACAAAGATAGTGCAAACAGAAGCTTTTTTTGGTCTTTCCGAAGATTTTTTTCTACATTTGTAAAGATTTGACTCACCTTTTCGAGAGAAAAATACATTTATTTAACTATTAATAACTTAAACTTATGAGTAACAAAAAAACCAACATCGTAGCGATTGTGACTATGTGCTTCATCTTCGCTATGATATCATTTGTCACCAATATGGCCGCTCCTTTCGGCAATATTTGGGGAAATCAATACGAATGGTCCAAGATGGCCGGTAACCTGATGAACTTCGCAGCTTACCTCTTTATGGGTATTCCCGCAGGCAAGATGCTCATCAAAATCGGATACAAGAAAACCACCCTCGCTGCGCTGGCAGTAGGTTTCGTCGGGATCTGTGTCCAGTACGTGTCAAGTTTCACCGCATTGGCAGACAGCGCCATCTATGTATATCTGCTCGGCGCTTTCATCTGCGGTTTCTGCGTATGTATGCTGAACACCGTT
>JAZUEO010000211.1:0-3759 GCA_045640205.1 Candidatus Coprenecus sp.
CTCGTATGTAGGATTCAGGTGAGTGGGAGCATACAGATATCTGTGTTTCACATCCCCCTTTATGGCATAGGCATCCATCTGAATCACAGCGCCATTTTCCACGGCGGGGCATCCACAGATGCCGGTACTGGCGATGTAATGGGTCTCAGGAGTCAGTCCGCAACGGTCAAAATACTCTCTGCGGGCTTTTACCATATCGACGTAATTTCTATCTATGTCATCCACAAAAACCCAGGTACGCACACAATCATCAGCCAGAGAACATCCTTTCCGATTCAGAATGGACGTACAGTCTTCGAACACCGACAATGTCTGGAAATGAGCATCCGGTGCCCCGGAGTTCAATGATGAAATCCATATATGCTCCATACCGTCCGCTTTAAGGTACGTAACCCCTTTTCCGCAAGACACATCCGCACCTTTGACCAGATAGAGCCATAATGCGACAGTCTGCCCACCGAGAGGTGGCTGTACGATATACGAGACGGCACCTTCCTCATACGGAAGTTCCGACATCTGCTCCCGTGCGCTCAGGAAATAACGCTGGAATACGACGTTAAAACCCCTCATCCCTTTCAGGAGAGAGGTTTTACGCGAAAGCAACTCCCCGACATCGGAGCCGGAAAGGATATGGTGTTTTTCTGTCACGGGCATATCAGTCGGTAAGTTCCTTGAGCTTTTCCCGTATGATGGTTTCGATTTCTTCAGCCAGTTCAGGATTATCAAGGAAAAGTTTTCTGACACCCTCACGTCCTTGGGCAAGTTTCTGATCATTGTAACTGAACCAGGAACCGCTCTTGTGGATAATATCCAAATCGACACCCATATCAATGATTTCCCCGACTTTCGAGATACCCTCTCCAAATACGATATCGAATTCAGCCTTGCGGAACGGAGGCGCCATTTTGTTTTTCACGATTTTGGCTCTCGTACGGTTACCTGTGGCATCATCACCGTCTTTGAGTTGAGTCACCTTTCTGACATCGATACGAACCGACGCATAGAATTTGAGAGCATTCCCTCCTGTGGTGGTTTCAGGATTACCGAACATTATTCCTATCTTCTCACGAAGCTGGTTTATGAAAATGCAACAGGTATTGGTCCTGGAGATATTGGCAGTAAGTTTTCGCAGAGCCTGACTCATAAGTCTGGCTTGAAGGCCGACTTTGTTATCTCCCATTTCACCCTCTATCTCCGCTTTCGGAGTCAAAGCCGCGACAGAGTCTATGACGATGATATCGATGGCTCCGGAACGAATCAGATTATCCGCGATTTCAAGCGCCTGTTCACCACTGTCGGGCTGCGATATGAGAAGGGTATCCACATTGACACCAAGATTCTTGGCATAGGTACGGTCGAATGCATGCTCGGCATCGATGATGGCCGCGATTCCACCCGACTTCTGCGCTTCCGCTATGGCATGAATCGCCAGAGTAGTCTTTCCGCTGGACTCCGGCCCATATATTTCAATGATTCTTCCACGGGGATACCCGCCTATTCCCAAGGCGTGGTCCAGTCCTATCGAGCCGGATGAAATCACTGAAACGTCTGCATCAGGTCTGTCGCCCAATTTCATAATCGTACCTTTCCCGAAATCCTTCTCGATTTTGTCCAAAGTGGCCTGGAGGGCTTTCAACTTCGCTGCATTGATACTCTGGGCATCCTGTTCTACTACTTCTTTAGCCATATTGATAAATATTTAACTGTTTAACGTCCTACAAAGATAATCTTTTGAAAAGACAAATGATGTCACGAAAGTAAAAAAAATCAAATGTCCGAAGGCAAACAAAAAAAACCGAGCCTGCCGCCAGGTCCGGTGTCTTTTTCTTCGAGAATCAGAAACTTAGAATCTATCTTCAGATGATACTGTCAGTTTCTTGCGTCCGTGACGACGACGGGCAGCGAGTACGCGACGTCCGTTAGGAGTGGACATACGTTCACGGAATCCGTGTTTATTACGACGCTTGCGCTGTGAAGGCTGAAATGTACGTTTCATATCTACTAATATTAATTACTTCTTTTTGGGAAGTGCAAAGGTAGTTCTTTCCGTTTAATTACCAAATATTTCTCCCTAAAAAATTCATCTTCGAACCATTCCGCGATACTGTTAATACTGAACAGGGACGGTGAAAGACTGCAGACTCTGCAACATTCCGATATTTCCGAGAGAACGTCACCTCCTTTCAAGTACATAATCCCCTCCGAATAAAGACCTTTCACCAGAGGCATAAAATTTTTAAACTCTGTCACCGCCCGCGAAACGACCCAGTCATATCCGCCGGCGAGTGCTTCACAACGGCACCATCGCGCCTCCACGTTCTTAAGTTCCAATGCCTGAGAGACAGCCTCCACTACCTTGATTTTTTTTCCTATGGAATCACAAAGGGTAAAATGTGTGTCAGGAAACATTATCGCCAACGGTATCCCCGGGAAACCGCCTCCCGTACCCACGTCCAAAACATTGCCGAAAGCGATGGAATTATCCTTAACATAACGTGCAATGGCCAGGGAATGAAGCAGATGATGCACTCTGAACTGCCCGATATCCTTGCGCGAAATGACATTGATTTTCGAATTCCATTCCCGGTACAGGGTTTCAAGGGAAGAGAACTGCTCCCGCTGCTTTGCTGTCAACTCGAAATATTGTTCCATAACGCGACAAAGTTAAAAATCTGTTTTGAAATAATTAATCTTTTTTCTTATGCACCTTTTGCACCTTTTTCGTACTTTTGCGGATATGAGTACTGAAGACACTAACAATAGCGGACACCCATGGATATGGACCTTGACAGGAATACTGGCAGCATTGGCAGCATTCTACTTTATCGTACACTTCTCTCTTGATAGGTATACCCGTCATAATGAAGAATATGAAGTTCCCGATTTTTACGGAATGCAGTTGAAGGATGCCGGAACTCTGGCTGCGAAAAACGGATTCCGTCTGGAAGTGACCGATTCCGTTTACTCGAAAGTTCTTCCCCGCGGATCCATATTCCGCCAGAATCCATCCGCTGGAAGTATGGTAAAACAAGGTCGTAGAATCATCCTGACCATAAATTCCGTCACCCAGAAGAAAATCGAGATGCCGCTGTTGGTAGGTTTTTCACTGCGACAGGCCCGAACTGAATTATCAGCCAAAGGACTCCAGTTGGAGAAACTGAAATACGAGAACGATATGGCCACTAACAATGTTCTGAGCCAGGAATACCAGGGACGCCCGATTGCCGCAGGCACATTGATTCCTCAGGATAGCAGAATCACCCTTGTAGTGGGACAGAATCCAAATGATGAAAAAGCATCCGTTCCCGACGTAATCGGCTACACATACAAGATGGCCTGCGACATAGTATGGGATAATTCATTCAATATAGAAACGTGCATCTTCGATGACACGGTAATTTCTTACTCAGACTCTCTCACCGCAGCCGTTTACAAGCAGATTCCCTCTCCGGCGGATTCATCTGTCACCGCACGTGGAAGCGGAGTGACATTATACTTCACCAAAGACCACACCAAGGTATCCAAACCCACTTCCCAGACGGAAAATGAATGACAAGGAGGACATAGCTCCGCTGAGCGAAGAAGATTCGGAACTTGAGCAGGAGCAGAACGAATCCGAAAGCGGGATGTTCGAACATTTCCGCTTCACCGTGGATAAAGGTCAGGAGATGCTCCGTCTCGACAAATACCTGACAGCACATATGGAGGGGACATCACGCCACCGCATACAGTTGGCGATGGATGCCGGATACATAAACG
>JAZUEO010000212.1:0-3598 GCA_045640205.1 Candidatus Coprenecus sp.
TAACAATAATCTTCTTCATATTTATTCTTAATACTTACTGCCTTACAAAGATAATCACTATAAAGTCATCAGTCAAGAAAATGTAAATTACTATTTCTAATAATTCATTATATTTGCTTTGTTTTGTCTTAAGTCATTAACATTTAAATACAGATATGATGAAAAGAATCTTTTTACTGCTTGTCGCCATCTTCCTGACTTTGTCGCTGTCAGCCTCGAAGACCGATACTTTGAGGGTGCTGGCGATAGGAAACAGTTTTTCAGTTGATGCCATCGAACAGAATCTGCACGACATAGCCCGATGTGACGGTCGTGTATTCATTATCGGCAATATGTTCATCGGTGGATGCTCTTTGCAGGAACATTTCAATAATGCCCGTACAGGTGCCGCTGCATATGAATACCGGAAGGTAAATTCTGACGGATCGTTTAAAAGTATTGGGAACGTGTCCTTGGAAAAAGCACTCGCAGAGGAATCCTGGGATGTCATTTCCCTCCAGCAGTCAAGCGGACGGAGCGGCTTGATAGAGAGTTACGAACCTTATCTGGGCGAAATGATAAAGTTCGTCCGTGCCAGAATCAAAGCGGATGCCCGTATAGTGTGGCACCAGACCTGGGCATATGATTCAGATGCCGTTCACGTGGATTTTCCTGTCTATGAGTCCGACTGTGAAAAAATGTATGATAAAATCGTGGAATGCTCCAGGACTGTAAGTGAGAAATATGGCATCTCCGTGATTCCTGTCGGGACTGCCATCCAGAATATCCGCCCATCATACGAATACACTATTACCAGAGACGGATATCATCTGAGTACTTCAGTGGGAAGATATGTCGCGGCATTGACTTGGTATGAAACATTGACAGGCAGAAGTGTGGAAGGATGCACGTACTGTCCTGCAGGTGTTGACCCTGTCAGGGCTGAATTCGCCCGGAGTGCCGCTCATCTGGCAGTCGCCGCTCCTTTCGAGAGACATCCTGTAGGATATGACAGAAATACGACATACGAAGAAAGCGATGTTCCGGATTACACCCTGCCGGACCCTTTGACGATGGCTGACGGCAGAAAAGTGAAGAGTGTGCGTCAGTGGGAGAACGAACGTCGCCCCGAACTTCTGAAACTTCTTACCGAACAGGAATACGGAAGGGCGCCCGGAAAACCGGATGTCCTTTCCTTCGAACTCTTGGAAAGCGGTGACGCGTTAGCTGGAAAAGCCATTCGCAAACAGGTCCGTGTCCGCTTTGGAAAAGGAGTGAACGATTACCTTACACTGTTGCTGTATGTACCAAGTAATGCAGCCGGTCCTGTGCCTGCTTTTCTGGGAATTAACTTCAGGGGCAATATAGCCGTTTCCGATGATCCTGAGATTCTGATGCCGGATGGAAACAAAATCGAAAGTTACGGTATCTATGATTTTGCAGAAAGAGGCTCCCAGTCGCGCAGGTGGCCTGTCGAACAAATTATCGATGCCGGATATGCCGTCGCCACCTTCGATAGGGCTGATGTCGATCCTGATTTCGATGACAATTTCAGCAACGGAGCCCACAGTGTATTTCTGAAGCCCGGTGAGGTGCCGGCTCCCGATGAATGGGGGACCATTGCAGCTTGGGCCTGGGGACTGAGCCGTGCACTGGACTACCTTGAAACTGAAGCATCGGTGGATGCCTCAAAAGTGGCGGTCATCGGACATTCCCGTTTGGGAAAAACAGCACTTTGGGCCGGAGCGACCGACCCTCGCTTCGCTCTGGTTATCTCGAATGACTCCGGCTGCGGTGGGGCTGCCATTTCCCGCAGGAAAATAGGGGAGACCGTGAAAGTAATCAATACGTCATTCCCTCACTGGTTTTGTGACAATTTCCTCCAGTACAACGACAATGAACAGAATATGCCTTTCGACCAGCACGAACTTCTGGCTCTGATAGCACCGCGTCCACTTTATGTGGCGAGTGCTTCAGAAGACTTGTGGGCTGACCCGACCGGTGAAGGACTTGCTTTGGATGAGGCTAGAAAGGTTTACAGGCTCTGGGGAAAGAAAGCGGTCGCGAAGACAGGACGTCATATCCGTCCCGGTCAGCACGATATCAACAGTTACGACTGGGAGAGGTATCTCGATTTTGCTGACAAGTGGCTTAAGTAGTCATTTGAAAAACAGGTTCTCAATCACCACCCTCTGAATCGCTGAGTTTCAGAGGGTGTTTTTCACTGTTCCTGGCACCCAGTTGAATAAGCTTGCGGGAGGTACTGATGATGCTTTGTCCCTGAGGCGAGAGCTTTTTCATCCCGCCGTCATAGGCCGTCCTGACTTTGTCCAGAGCATCTCCTACTGTCTTGTAGGATTCCATGAACTGTCCCACCCTTGTTATCATTTCGTTGGCCAGTTCGAACACTTTTTCGTGGTTTCTGGCTTGAAGAACCTGTGTCCAGGTGATGCTGACGATTTTCAACGCTCCGTACAGGCTTTGCTCGTCTGTGATGTAAACGTTGGAGTCGGCGGCCTTTCTCCAGAGTTCGGGTTCTGCTGCGAGAGCTGTCCACAGAGCTCCGGCATTGGGCACGAACATTATGACATAGCCGGCCGTGATTTTCGGCGCCTGCACGTATGAGGCATAGTCTTTGGCCGATAGTTCCTTCACGTGCTTCCTGATGCTGTCCAAATGTGCGGAGAGAGCCTTTTTCCTATCCTCTTCATTTTCTGCATTCACATAATCCACATAGGCGGTAAGGGAAACTTTTGAGTCGATGATGACTTCTCTTTGCTGGTCCAGATGGAGTATCACGTCAGGCCGCATTATGCCTCCGTTCGCATTTCTGACGGGATGCCCTTCGGCATCTGAAATTACCGGCTGGGTGTCGAAATGAATGCCCTTTGTAAGCCCTTGCGAAGCAAGAAGTTCTTCGAGGATGGTCTCTCCCCAGTCCCCTTGAATCTTGCTTCCGTGCTTGAAGGCGGCCGCCAGCTCATCGGCACTCTTGCGCGCGGCGTCACTATGTTCGAGGAGGGTGCGGATACGTTCGCGCATTTCTACGTTTCTTTCCATCTGCTCCTTATTGCCTTCGGCTATCACTTTTTTCAATTCAGCGATATTCTGGTTCAATGGGGTCACCAGCTGCCCGAAACTGGCCTGGCTGCTTTCGGAAAATTCCTTCTGTCGGGCCTTGAGCATATCAGCCGTGTCATTTTTGACCTGGGCGGTAAGTTTGGCTATGGTTTCGTCAAACTTGGCCTGCAGGACCTCTATGGTCTCCTTGCGGGCTTCCTCCCTTGCGGCCAATACCATTTTCCCGGATTCTTCTTTATTTCTTTCCAGTTCTTCGGCAAGTTCCTTCTGCCGTTCGCGACTGTCGGCCAGACTTGTTTCCAGACGGGTGATTTCAGGCAGATAAGTCGAACTGATTTTTTCCTTGAGCAGAATTTTGTGGGCGAAATGAGCGGCTGCGGCCGTCAGGATGATGCCGATGATGAATCCGATTAAAAGAAATAGCAAAGTGTTCATTAGGCTTTTTCTGCAAAAATAATTATATTTGAGCATTAATTTGATATCGATTATGAAAGGGGTATATGTTTTTCTTGCGGACGGTTTCGAAGACATCGAGGCC
>JAZUEO010000213.1:0-2121 GCA_045640205.1 Candidatus Coprenecus sp.
CAACTCCTTGGCTCACAGAACGACATGGCTACGATCCGACTTCATCTCCCTCTCACATTCGATGATCCCCCCCGGCTCCTGTACGATGAAACTGAATGCCGCGGTCGAAATGATGCCGCTCAGCTGGCCGGAACTGGCCAATGCCCATCCTTTCGCACCGAAAGACCAGGTGGAGGGCTATATGGAAATCCTGGAGGCGGTCAAGAAACAGTTATGTGTCATTACCGGTTTCGACGGATGTTCTCTTCAACCGAATTCCGGGGCGGCGGGTGAATATGCAGGTCTGATGACCATACGGAACTATATGAAGGCTCACGGTCATTCCGACCGCAATACCATAATCATTCCCACTTCGGCTCACGGCACCAATCCCGCTTCGGCGGCTATGGCCGGTTTCAACATCGTACTGGTGGGCTGTGACGAAAACGGAAACATAAATGTGGACGAACTTCGTGAAAAGGCCGAGGCCAATAGGGATACCCTTGTCGGCACGATGATTACTTATCCTTCGACTCACGGTGTTTTCGAAGTGAAAATCCGTGAAATTTGCGATATCATCCATCTCTGCGGCGGACTTGTCTATATGGACGGAGCCAATATGAACGGTCAGGTCGGTATCACGAATCCCGGCTTTATCGGTGCTGACGTCTGTCACCTGAATCTTCATAAGACCTTCGCCATGCCTCACGGCGGTGGAGGACCCGGTGTCGGTGCCATCTGCACGGCAAAGCCTCTCACTCCATATCTGCCCGGACACTGTTTTGTCCCCGAATGTGGCGGGAAAGACATTACGGCTGTCAGTTCCTCTCCTTACGGCAGTCCGATGCTGATTCCCATCACATACGCATATATCAGCCTTCTGGGGGCTGCCGGTCTTCGCAAGGCGACTGAAATGGCTATTCTGAATGCCAATTATGTGGCTTCCAGACTTTCGAAGGAATTCAAAATATACTATACGGGAGTGACCGGACGCGTGGCTCACGAATGCATAGTGGATCTCCAGAATTTCAAGGCGGATTACGGAGTGGATGCCACCGATATCGCCAAACGTCTGATGGATTATGGCTTCCATGCCCCCACACTGTCCTTCCCCGTTCACGAGACATTAATGATAGAACCCACCGAGAGCGAATCCCTCGAAGAACTCGACCGCTTCATCGATGCATTGATTTCTATCAAACGCGAGTGTGAAGAAATCCGCGACGGACGTGCCGATAAGGATGACAATGTCATCAAGATGGCTCCGCATACCGCTGAAGAGGTCTGTGCCGATGAATGGAAACATCCATATTCCCGCGAAAAAGCCGCCTATCCTCTGGATTGGATTCGCGAGAACAAGTTCTGGCCTTATGTGGCCCGTGTGGATAACGGATATGGTGACAGAAACCTGGTGTCTGTGGTAAAATGACGACAGCTACATAGACGTCTCGGATGAGAAATACCTGCGCTGGTCCTTTTCCTTGATGGACTGGCGCTTGTCGTATTCTTTCTTTCCTTTCGCAAGGGCGATGTTCAGTTTGGCATAACCGTTTTCCGAGATGAACAGGCGATAGGCTACTATGGTCAGCCCCTTTTCCTTGATGGCACGCTGTATCTTGCGCAGTTCCCTTTTCTGAAGCAGGAGTTTCCGGTCCCGTTTCGGGTCGTGTCTGTTGAAACTGCCCCACCAGTAGTCTGCGACGTGCATCCCCTTGACGAATAGTTCTTTTCCTACGAAATAACACCACGAGTCTGTGAGGGAGGCTTTCCCTGCACGGATGGACTTGATTTCGGTTCCGCTGAGCACGATTCCGGCAGTGAAGGTCTCCAGAAATTCGTATTCGAAGGAGGCTTTCTTGTTCTTGATTTCTATTTTCGATTTGGCTTTGGGCATCTTTCAGCTTTTCTTCAGGGCTCAAAGGTAATTCATAAAAAATCAATCGTGCAAAGAAAGTGAGAAAGGTGCGGCTTTCTGTGAAGTGCATCTGTTCTTATTGGGCTCGGTAGTTTGACAGAATAAATTTTGATTTTTTTGATAGAAAGGCCCACGAGGCCTTTTTTTTGTCAAATTTTGTTTTTATCTTTGTGGTATATATAGGTATATATCACGAATATGAGACTTGTTACAAAACAAAGCGGCCG
>JAZUEO010000214.1:0-2094 GCA_045640205.1 Candidatus Coprenecus sp.
CTTCCGAAGCCTCCGAAGGTCCTCTCCGTGCTTTCGCTGCCATAATCGTCCGGATTATCCTCGAGCGGATTCTCCAGATATCTTGAATCTATTTCTTTCAGGAAACGGGAAGGAGCGTTGGACTCATGCTTTCCATTTCTCATCCTTGTCACCGCGTAAGAAAGCTCCACAGCCTTTTTCGCTCTGGTCAGTGCGACATAGAAGAGCCTCCGCTCCTCTTCAAGCTCAGACGGGCTTGACATCATGGTGAGCGAAGGGAAGAGATTCTCTTCCATCCCAGCCACAAATACATACGGAAACTCCAGTCCCTTTGCCGAATGCACTGTCATCAGGGCAATCTTATTATTGGTGTCCTCCCCGTCATCGGATGTATCCGCATTGCTAAGCAGTGATACGTTCTCGAGGAAGTCGCTGAGGGTCACCAGGACATTCTCCACCGGAGCCTCATCAGATCCGGCACTGTATTCCGCTTCTTCGTCCACCTCCTCGATATATGCAGTGACCGAGTTCAGAAGTTCCTCAATATTGGCCGTACGTGACATCCCTTCAATGGAAGTGTCAGACTTATAGAAAGCATAAAGGCCGCTCTTGTCCGCTATCCTGAGGGCCAGGTCATGTGCATCCGCAGTCGTAGACTCGGCATTGAACGACCTGATCATTTCACAGAAGCCCTGCACTTTCGGCACGCCGAATCCGGCTTCGAAGAGGGATTTCCCTTCAGAGGAAGCAATCTGCTCGACGGCGCTGAAAGTCGTGTCGCCTATTCCTCTGGCCGGCTTGTTCACGACCCTGCGGAAGGATTCGTCATCGGAAGGATTGACGCAAAGTTTGAAATAGGCCATCATATCCTTGACTTCGGCGCGGTCGAAGAAACTGTTGCCGGAGTAGATCATATAAGGAAGATTCTTCCTCCTGAGCTGCTCCTCTATAGCCCTGGACTGTGAATTTGTTCTGTAAAGTATTGCGAAATCCTGATATTGGACCCCGTTTCCCTCACGCATCTTCCCGATGATGTCCGATACTATGATGACAGCCTCCTCAAGCTCGCTGTAGGTCTTGCGTATCCTGATTTTTTCGCCGTCATCTCCCTCCGAATAGCATTCCTTAGGGATTCGTCCCTCATTTTTGGCTATAACGGAATTGGCGGCATTCACTATATTCTTGGTTGAACGGTAGTTGCGTTCAAGCCTGAACAGATGGCATTCGGGATAATCCTTCTTGAAATTGAGGATGTTTTCAATCTTCGCCCCGCGGAAGGCATAGATGGACTGTGAATCGTCTCCGACCACGCAGATATTGCGGTGGGCTTCGGACAATTTCCTTATTATCAGATATTGGGCGAAATTGGTATCCTGATACTCGTCCACCATGATGTACGAGAAACGCGAGGATATATCCTGCAGGGCATCCCTGTTATCCCTCAGCAGAACATTCATATTGACAAGGATGTCGTCGAAGTCCATCACTCCGGCCGACTTGAGTTTCTGCTGATAAAGTTCATAAAGGTCGCAGATACGCGGCTTCTTTGCATGCTGGTCACTTATCTGTAGGTTCTGGTTGGCCCGGTAACCCTTGACCGTAATCAGGTTGTTCTTGGCCATGGAAATGCGCGAAAGCACTTCTTTC
Organism: Candidatus Coprenecus sp.; assembly: GCA_045640205.1. Taxonomy (GTDB): domain Bacteria; phylum Bacteroidota; class Bacteroidia; order Bacteroidales; family UBA932; genus Minthomonas. The sequence continues at coordinate 1,627 of JAZUEO010000214.1, forward strand.
GGCTTGTATATCTTATCATCCAGGCCAAGCTCCCTGATGCAGGTCTTCATCGCGCTCTGGCTGTCGGAAGTATCGTATATGGTGAACTGCTCGGGGTATCCGAGACTCTGTGCATATTCCCTGAGGAAACGCACGAACACGGAATGGAACGTTCCCATGACCACCCTCCAGGCAGCACGGTTCCCCACCATCAGGGCTATCCTCTCCTTCATCTCCCCTGCCGCTTTCTTTGTGAAAGTAAGCGCCAGAATCCTGGATGGGTCCACACCTTCAGCCAGGATATAAGCCACTCTGCTGGTCAATACTCTGGTCTTTCCGGACCCCGCCCCAGCTACAATCAGCACCGGTCCCTCCACACACTGAACGGCTCGCTTCTGCTCGTCATTCAAACCCTGTAAAATCGCACTCACTTTATTGTCCATAACGGCACGAAAATACGAAAAAAATGGCTATCTTCGCATGCTATTC
>JAZUEO010000215.1:0-11800 GCA_045640205.1 Candidatus Coprenecus sp.
CCACCTCCTTGGCTCACAGAACCACATGGCTACGATCCGACTTTGTCTGGCTTTTCAAATATGCCTCACAGAAACCGTTTTCTTATGGACAACTGCTGGCTGAATACTCTCTGTACGGAGAATTCGATGCTTTCAAGGAAAGGCGCATCTACGCCTGCAACACTCTCTCAACACCCTATTACCGCGACATAACACTGCATCCCGACAGGATTCTGGAAGATCTGATTCACATATTCCACCCTACCCTCATTCCCGAACGGGAGGACAGAGTCAGGTATTTCATACCACTTTCAGAAGACACGGATATCGCCTCGGTTGAATAAAGCGGCCGCCGTTCCGGAGTCTATCAGTTCATCTGGAGTGCCGACGTGAAAAGCTTCTTTCCCCATCAGCCACCAGATGTCAGCAAAGCGTCTGGCCAGTTCCACGTCGTGAGTGGAAAGCAGTATCGACTTACCACGTTTATGGGCGAGATTCCTGAGAAGAATGAACATCTCCATCCTGGAAGACACATCCAGAAAAGAGGTCGGCTCGTCCAGAATTATAACAGGACTCTCCTGCGCTACCGCCTTGGCTATCAATATTTTCTGTCTTTCTCCATCGGAAAGGCCGGACATATATTCGCTATCATACCCTTCCATCCCGACAGCTTCCAGTGCCGCGTCTATGACACGTTCATCTCCTTCGGTCAATGTGCCGAAATAACCCGTATAATGATAGCGGCCCAGCGAAACTACCTCACGCACAGTAAGTCCGGAACCACTCGTCCTTTCTGTAAGCACCACCGCCACTTTGGATGACAGTTCGGAAGCGGAAAAGGAATTCAAATTCCTATTACCAAGCGAAACAGAGCCTGACAGCGGGTCCTGGAAGCGGCACATAGTCCTCAGTAGAGTGGATTTACCTGCACCGTTCAGTCCCAGAAGACAGGTCAGCTGTCCCGGATGCAGACATAGGTTAAGACCTGTCCGCACAGTCTTCACTTTCCCCCTGCGCAGCCTGTATCCTATGGATAAATCCCTTATTACCAATTCGTTTGACGACATATCACCGAAACTGTTAGAAATAATGAATGTTCCTTCTGTTGAGAATGACATATATGATGACGGGAGCCCCTACTATGGGTGTTATTGCATTCAAAGGAAGTATTCCTCCCCCCAGAGGGATGGAAGTGAGAAGATTGCACAGCAGTGCCATCACTGCACCGCATAGAACTGAGGCCGGCAGAAGATAGCGGTGATTTGACGAACCAAGCAGCAGTCTTGCGATATGCGGAACAGCCAGACCGATAAAAGATACAGGGCCACAGAAGGCGGTGACGGCAGCGGTCTGGATTCCTGCGCTCAAAAATATCAGTGTTCTGGTTCTTCGGATATTGACTCCGAGATTGGCAGCATAGGAATCACCCAGCAGGAGAGCGTTCAACTGCTTGGTAAGAAGAAACGAAAGCGATATGCCGAATATGGCTGCGCCAGCCATCCACGGGAGTTTTTCCATCGATACCGAAGAAAAGTCACCCATCCCCCACATCACGAACTGATTCACCTGGTCGGGAGCAGCGACCCAGTTCAGTATGCTGATTACAGAGGACGCGAGATAAGCGATCATTATTCCGATTATCAACAGCATCACACTGTTATTCACTATATTCGAGAAAAATACTATTACTGCCATAACCGCACCGGCCCCTATGAAAGCTGCAAGGATTATGGATAGAAAACCTGTCGAAGTCATTCCAAAGCCGGCAGCACCCCCACTGCAGAGCATTACCAGCGCCACACCCAGATTGGCCCCGTCACTCACCCCAAGGATGGATGGACCGGCCAAGGGATTACGAAACAGTGTCTGAAGCATCAATCCGCTCACAGCCAATGCCCCACCCGCAATAATTGCCGTAATGGCTTGTGGGAAACGGGAAGAAAATATTATCACATTCCACAGGGGGTAATTTTCTCCACGGCCTGAAAGAATCTGCAGAACGGCATCCAAAGGTACCCGAACCGAGCCCAGCAGAAGACAGAGCACGAAAAGAATCAGTACTAACAGATTCAATATAATGAAAATCAGACGAAAACGATTTTTCATATCTTTTCCGTATCTGCCCTGCGCCGGGACGATAATCTGAGATAACAACGGAACAGAATCATACTGAGCAGAAAAAACAGGAATATCGTTTCAATGAAAATCTGCTCTCTCACGCACACCGAATTTATCGTTTCATCAGCATCACGCCCGATGATGGACTTGATTTCCTCCGAATCCAATTCCTCATAACTCCCTTTTTTCATCACTGAGCCGGAATGGAGCATTACCACTCCGCCATTGATTCTTGAAAGGGATATCAGCGTCTTGTAATCCGACACTCCGAACAGATGGGCGAGAGTATCAGGACATTCTTCGACCCTGGTTACAAGTACTCTGCTCAATATTCCTTCCTTTTCAAGTAAAGCCGCCTCCTGCACAATGGCATCCATCTCATCCTGACCTAGGGCCTGCGGGGCATACACGGAAAACAGAACTACTGGGCCCGTATGATGCAGCAAAGTGTCAGTCACATATTCTCCGAACAGGTCGGAAACAGCGAAATCAAAGACGGGAGACTGCTGTTCACGTGCAGCGGAGGGAATCATCTCCACGAAAGTCCAGGTCGAATCAGGAATTTCTGAAAGGATAAATTCCCGAGTTTCCCCATCCTTCTCATATACGTAAATATCGGAAGATTCTCCGGTCCAGGCTGACTCCATCTTTTCAGGGACGTATGTTCCCACCCGGAAATCGCCGAATTCCATCACCGGTCCGTTCTTGAGAACATATATGACCAGAGCCAGAGCCACAAGAACGTGAAAGGAGAGATAAATCCATTCCTTCCACAAATCCGTCACCCCGGGGAAACGCTTCCTCACTATGAATATGGGAACGATACAGGTCAGAAGGATTAGGTTTTTCACAAAAGTCTGGGCATTGCTCAGATGAATGGCCTCACCGAAACAGCCGCAGTCCTGCATAGGATTGAATTTGAACAATATAAAAGTGACAATGGTAAAAAAACAGGTGAGACACAGGGCGACCAGTGAAAAAAAAACAATTCTTATCCGTATCAGAACAGCCATTCCCACAACAAGTTCCAATATTGAAAGCAGCACACCGAAAAAAGCGGCCGCAGGCTTGAGAAAATTCATGGAAAACGCTGTGAAGTACTCAGAAATCACAAGTCCTGTTCCGACCGGGTCTATCAACTTAAAGACAGCCGAGACTATAAAGGTCACGCCGAACACCAGTCTCAGGACCGAAAACAGGATTTTCGAAAGTCCACTCATAATCCCATTCTATTCCAAAACAGCTTTCAACTTGTCGAAAATCATCTCCGGAGCAAGCATATTGCCGCGACAGTCACTGCAATCGACTCTTATAAATTCCGAATCAAGTTCGGTCTGTCTGAGATAAATGCTTCTGACTCTCCTCTGGAATTCAATATCAGCCTCGTGAATGTCCGCTTTGCCCTTAAGGTAATTCCTGTCATCGCCATCCCTGTTTTCCTTCAATTTTTCATCCACGAACGATATGGGAACATCCAGAAAAACGTTCAAATCCGGTTTCGGCACACCGAAAACAGTGTACTCGGTATGAAAAATCCAGTCTCTCAATTCTTCAGCCTGAGCGGAATCTTCGAGCTTGGCACATTGATATGCAATATTGGAATAAACGTAGCGGTCCAGAAGCACGGTATCACCGGCTTTGAGCCAATTCCGAATCTGTTCCGAGGCATCGTGCCTGTCCTGCGCGAACAACAAGGCCACCAGCATAGGATGAACCTGTTCAATGGAACCGAAGTCGCCTCGAAGGAAACGGGATATCAAATCACCGTACAAGGGAGTCTCATAACGCGGGAAATGAATATATCTGAGTGTTCCGTCCACTTTTCCGGACAGATATTCGCGAACTTTTCTGACCTGAGTGGATTTACCGCTGCCATCCAAACCTTCGATTACTATAAGCATATGTGACTACCACTGTTTTAGGATTCCGTAAACCAATTCAAGCTGAGGTGGTCTCCGGGATTCCGGTCCCTCAAGAACAAGCCTGGAATAAGCGTTTACATCAAAATCGTAAGTCACTGCACCGGTACTGGTATTTGTCAAGGTAATGACAGGACATATCCACAAATCATCCTGATTGGTGACATCTCCCCTGTCTCTGATAATCAGTTTCTGAATCGCAGATGAGATGTCACAGTAATAGTACTGGTGGCTTCTGTCCATCTTCCCACCGGAAGAGAAAGTGATATCATCCAAAGGTTTCATTCTGACTGTAGAGTCTGCCGCCCCGATATTGGTGGTAAACGGATAAATCTTCAATGGATGCTCCTTTTCGAATAATTCAAAATCCTCAGGCATATTGTATGGCAATATCAATCTCGCCCGGGAAATCAGAATGGACTCCCTGTCACATTTCGAAGTTTCACATACTTTTGAGACCCAGCGGTCGATGACATCCTTCAATTCGAGTCCCGGTATCACCGGCTTCACCCCTGATAAACCATCCATATACAATTTTTCCTTCGGATTCTCCGTTTCAAGATGTCTGGAACCCGCCGAAAACTGATTCAACGCAAAACTATATCCGCAAACAAAAGAAACGGTAGTATCCTTGTCCGTAAATCCCTGTTTCGGATCGGTCATAAGGAAGTGCACGTTTATTATCGATGAAGACAGACTCATATAATTCAATCTGCCCCCTTCTTCCTTTCCTTCAGGCAAGTCCGTCCTGAAATAAAGGCCATGCACTCTGTCGAGAAAAGTGGAGACACTGCTGAATTCGGCAGGTGACGTGGCAAGCAGTTTCTCTCCGTATTCACGCGATAATTCTATCTTCACTTTTCCTTCTCCGAAAAGCATGGATGCGCCCAGACTGACCGGTTTCTCACTCAGAAAATCAGCTGTAATGGAATTATTGTAAACTCTGCTTGAATCCTTGACAAAACTCTTTACGATTTCATACACGTAAATGTTCTGAGGGATCGCCTCTTCTCCCTTCTTGTACACCAACGTGGAATCCACATTCAGTTCAAGGTAGACATCGATGAGTTTGGGACTGACACCGAGATAACAGGAGTCGGAAACAGGCACTACCGGCGTAGCGGACCCAACGACCGTGGTCCCGTAAACATCATCGCTTATGTATCCGACCATCATACGTGAAGACGACACGGCCTGAACAGTATCGTGGACACACTGACGGAACGGCATCAGGAGCGAGGTAGAATCAATGCTTACCAAATAATCATCCGACACGAACTGCTGACCGAGCGTTTTATCGTTGATAACGCAGGAAACTGCAGTCATCATTGCGAGAAATCCGGCTGCGAAAAGAGCCGATTTACCTGACATCCTTTTTGACATTCTTTTTGGCATCTGAGCCTTTTTGAAGAATCTGATCATAAAAGCCATTGTACTTCTTTGCATAGGCATTTGTCCCGGCATCTACAGCTATATAGGGTAGTACTGGAAGTCCAAGTTTTGCCACATACCCTGAAAGCGATTCTTCGATTTCAGCTGACCCCATAATGACGCCGTCGGAATACTGAACGGCAAGTTTCGCAAGATTTATGCCAAGCGGTTCTTCTACGCAGATATGTTCGATGTCACGACTTCTGACACCTGTCATCATCACCTTCGATTTCATATCAGGAGAAAAATGTTCCTGAACGCAGTCATCATCATATAATGACACCACCACCTTACTCGAAGAGAAAATCGGGTCATTTTTATACACTTTCTTCAAATACAGAGGAACGATGTGGGACATCCATCCATTACAGTGAATCACGTCCGGTTTCCACCTGAGTTTCTTCACCGTTTCGAGGACTCCGCGAGCGAAAAATACGGCGCGCTCGGCATTATCCGCCATAAAAGCGCCATCCGCATCGAAGAAGACTTGTTTTCTTTTAAAATAGTCCTCATTATCGATGAAATAAACCTGCATCCTGGCCGACGGTATCGAAGATACCTTTATAATCAAAGGTCTGTCGATATCATCAATTACTATATTCATGCCAGACAATCTGATTACCTCATGAAGCTGATTTCTCCTCTCATTAATACATCCATATCTCGGCATAAACGAACGGATTTCCTTTCCTCCCTCCAGAATGAACTGAGGAAGAAATCTTCCTATCATCGATATCTTCGTTTCGGGAAGGTAAGGGAGAATCTCAGAGTTCACAAACAACACTCGTTTGGGTTCTTTTACTGCCATATTCCTAATAAATTTCCACAAAGATAATAAATAATTTTTTTATAGCACCGTTTTACATATCTTTGACCGTTTTTGGAGGAGACCCATTAATGAGCAGTAGAGAGAACACTATCTTAAAAGGACGAATCGTCAGATCCTACATTTCATCGGTTGTCAGCATATCGCTCGTATTGTTTCTGACCGGTATCGCCGGTATTCTCATGGCCAATGCACACACCGTGGCCAACTATTTCCGCGAGAACCTCAGGCTGTCCGCCATGCTCAATATCGAAGCTGACGATACCGAGGCCGCTGCCACCGCAGATGAAATATCCAGGCTCCGTTTCGTCAAGGGGGTGGATGTAATTTCCAGAGAAGAAGGAATACGCGAAATGAAAAAGATTCTGGGTGAAGATTTTATGGACGTATTCAATTCGAGTCCGATTCCCATCAGCATCGACATAACACTTCTGGCTCCGTTCATCCACCAGGACAGTCTGAATATGATAAAGCACCGGATAGAAGAGATTCCGTCAGTGAAAGAGGTCGTCTATCAAGAATCCCTGATAGATATATTGAATGCCAATATCCAGAAAATAGGGTTGATATTGGGCATTTTCATCATCCTGCTTCTCTTTATCTCCACGGTTCTCATCAGCAACACCGTCAGACTCAACGTCTATTCGAAACGTTTTACCATCCGGACTATGCGTCTGGTCGGTGCGACCAAGGCATTCATAACAGGTCCATTCGTGGGAAAAGCATTCTTTCAGGGACTATTTTCCGGGCTGATAGCAGTTCTGGCCCTGCTTGGTGTCATTTATGCCATAAAACAGGAATTCTATCAGTTATATACCCTGTTTGATCTGAATGCGATGCTCTATGTAATGGCTTCCGTGACAGGCATAGGCATCATCATCTGTATGCTGGCCACGTCAAATACAGTCAGGAAACTGATTTCACTCACCACAGACGAACTTTATTTTTGATTCAAACAACAAAACCTATGGACAAATTTTCCATACCCGAAAAAAACGTTTTCATCATTCTGGCCGGACTCGCAATAATGATTCTGGGATATATTCTGATGACGGGAGGAGGTTCCGGAAACCCGGAAGAATTCAGTTATGAAATTTTCAGTACCAGAAGACTGACAGTCGCTCCACTGCTTATCCTTATCGGATTCATAACGGAAATTTTCGGGATAATGCACAGGCCGAAGAATAAAAAATAAGAAATGGATATCATTCAAGCCATATTGCTGGGACTCGTGCAAGGTCTCACCGAATTTTTGCCGGTAAGCAGCAGCGGTCACCTGACCATAGGGAAAGCGCTGTTCTCCATAGAAAGCGAAAATCTCGCATTCGAGGTAGTTGTCCACGCCGCCACGGTATTGAGCACCATCGTTGCCTTCAGAAAAGAGATTCGCAAACTCCTTCAGGGATTGTTCAAATTCGAATACAACTCGGAAACCCGTTACATTCTAGCCATCGTCGTTTCCATAATACCCGTAATGTTCGTCGGCTTTTTCTGCAAGGACTTCATAGAAGGCATCTTCGGATCCGGCATTCTGACGGTGGGATGCATGCTTCTGGTCACATCCATCCTTCTCCTGCTCGGTGAACGGCTCTCTTCGCGCAAGGGGGAAACGGGTCCTGAAACCGTCGGAGGCTATGAAGGCATCTCCTACCTTCAGGCTTTTATAATCGGAATAGCCCAGGCCATTGCAGTCCTTCCGGGACTTTCACGCTCCGGAACCACTATCGCCACAGGGCTGATGTGCGGAGTAAGAAAAAGCGCCGTAGCGCAATTCTCTTTCCTTATGGTGCTGGTTCCCATCCTTGGAGAAGCTTTTTTGGAATTGGTGGGCGGCGAATTTTCGGCTGCCAGTTCCGGCATTTCAGCGACTGCACTCGTCTGCGGGGCAGCGGCCGCATTCATTTCAGGATATTGCGCCTGCAGATGGATGATTAACATCGTACGTAAAGCGCAGTTGAGATGGTTCGCGCTCTACTGCGCGGCAGTCGGTATAACTGTCATCATCCTCGGATAGAAATGTCAGGACATCTTACATATTTCATTTCCGACGTTCATCTGGGAGTTTACTGTATGGACTCCAGCTATCAGGACAAACGTTTCGCTGACTTCATCGAAGGGCTGCCGGCAGAGACTGAAGCCATCTATCTTCTGGGGGACATCTTCGACTTCTGGTATGAATACCGGAGAGTGATACCCAGAGGATATACCAGAAGCCTTGGGGCATTGGCCAGATTGGCGGATTCAGGAACCGCAATCTACTTTATGCGCGGAAACCACGATATCTGGTGCTATGACTATTTTGAGCGCGAAATAGGTATGACTGTCATCAACAGGCAGCCCTGCATCACCCGAATCGGAGACAAGACCTTCTGTCTGGGCCACGGAGATGGTCTTTGCGATATGACCTTGGGGCTCAGGTTCATAAGAACTATTTTCCATTCCAAAGCCGCACAGAAGGCATTCAATCTGATTCACCCGAACCTGGCTTTCGATTTCGGATATAAATGGGCCTCCCATTCCAGAAAAATCAAAGAGGACCCGGAGGGCAAATATGTTTTCAAAGGGATGGACACCCCCATCTGCCGTTTTGCCGATTCATTCGGAAAAGACAAAAACATCGACTATTACATATTCGGCCATTTCCATACACCGGGAGAGATTGACATACCCTCCGGAGGACATCTCTTCGTACTCGGTGAATGGATGAAAGCGCCCTCCTGTGTCGTATTCGACGGAGAGCAATGCAGAGTTCAGAATTTCTTATAGATAATACAGGCATTATGTCCACCGAAGCCGAATGAATTCTTCATCGCGGCACGCACCTCACGTTTTTGCGCTGCATTGAGAGTCAGATTCAACTTATAATCGATTTCCGGATCTTCTTCGTGGAAATTTATGGTGGGAGGAATTATTCCGTCCCTGATGGCGTGTATGCACGCGAGGGACTCTATGGCTCCGGAACCGCCGAGAAGATGACCGTGCATCGATTTGGTACTGCTAATATTCAAATCATAGGCGGCATTTCCGAACACGGTCTGAACTGCTTTAAGTTCCGAAATGTCCCCAAGCGGGGTGGATGTTCCGTGAGCATTGATGTAATCGATGTCTGAAGGCATCATACCGGCATCTTCAAGTGCCAGTTTCATAACTCGGACGGCACCGTCTCCTCCCGGTTCGGGTGCCGTTATGTGATATGCATCGCAAGTCATTCCACACCCGGCCACTTCGGCATATATTCTGGCTCCGCGTTTCAAGGCATGTTCCATTTCTTCAAGAACGAATATTCCGGCACCTTCACCCATTACGAACCCGTCGCGTCCCGCATCAAACGGGCGACACGCACCTGTGGGGTCGTCATTTCTGGTGGAAAGAGCCTGGGAAGAATTGAAACCGCTGACACCGGGTTCGGCTATCGGTGCCTCCGAACCGCCGGTAATCATCACGTCCGCCTTTCCCAAGCGTATCAGATTAAAAGAATCGGAAATGGCGTGAATGGATGAAGCACAGGCAGACGCAGTGGCATAATTGGGACCGCTACATCCGAATCTTATGGCTATCCACCCGGACGCGATATTTATTATCATTTTGGGAATGAGCAACGGGCTGTAACGAGGATTTTTTCCTGACTCGCAATAACCCATTATCTCACCGTTCAGACTCTCCAGCCCGCCGATGCCGGAACCTACGACGACACCCATCCGGGTTTTGTCCTCATTATCCATATCCAGTCCGCTGTCTTCAACGGCCTGAATGGCGGCAGCCAATGCAAATCTGGAAAATCTGTCCTGTTTTCTGGAAGTTTTCAAGTCGATGCCGAATTCCATCGGATCGAAGTCCTTCACTTCACAGGCAAATCTTGTTTTGAAAAGAGAGGCGTCAAAGCGGGTAATAGAACCGGCACCGCTTACCCCTGCATCCAGATTTTTGAAAAACTCATCAACTGAATGGCCGATGGGATTCACGGTTCCCATCCCGGTCACAACGACTCTCTTGAGTTCCATTTATTACTGGTTCACTTTAGATTCTATAAACGAGACGGCATCACCTACGGTACGGATGTTTTCCGCCTCGGAATCTTCAATCTTGACATTGAATTCGTCTTCAAGTCCCATAATAAGTTCCGCTGTATCCAAAGAATCTGCACCGAGGTCACCTATAAAACTAGCGGTAGGAGTCACTTCGTTTTCACCTACTCCAAGTTTATCCATAATTATAGTTTTTACCCTTGTTTCAATATCTGCCATAGCATTAAGTATTTATAAATTTAACAATATTCGGCACTTGTCCGTTACAAACTGCAAATAAAAGCATTATTTTTTGAAATTGAAAACATTTGATAAAAAAAGAATTCTTCCAATTATTATACTATATTTGCACTCACTTATTGGATATTTTGTATGAAAACTTTTACCCATTTTCTGATTCTGACGTTCCTTCTCTCATTATGCTCCAATTCCTACGCAGGTGAGAAGGCGGATTCCTTGAGCCTGAAAGTATATTTCAGAAAAAATGCCACTACGATTGATTCAGAATACAAAGGCAACAAAATACTTATCGACAGATTCATCTCTGAAATCAAAGAAAAGATTTCAGACCCTGAGTGCCACATAGACAATATATACATTCGCTCGGGCGCGTCACCTGAAGGCACCTTTGACCATAACAAATATCTCAGCCTCCAGCGGGGTCAGAACCTCAGGACCTTCCTGCAGAATGCTCTCCGACTTCCCCGTGACAAGTTCATCATAGATGCCGTCGGTGAAGACTGGGCGTCATTGAAAGAAATAATCGAAAAAAAGGAAGTTCCGGACAAACAGGCCATTCTTTATATTCTGAACCGCTATAAGGATTACATCAACAGTCGCCCGACCTCTGTAATAGGGGGACCTAAAAAAGAGCTTATGGACCTCAACGGAGGCCAGAACTGGTACTGGCTTCTGTGGAACATTTTTCCCGACTTGAGAAGTGCAGGCAATGAAATCGTCTGCAAATTCACATACACAGAAAAAAACACTCCTGACACAAAAGGAAAGGACACCTTGGTCGTCATCCACAAATACGTCATCTCCATAGACACACTGATGACACCGGCGGCCAAGAATGTCAAAATGGATATCGCGGTCGGGGAAGGTTCGGATAAAAAAGATTCTGTTCAAGTCATCTACGGAGACCCTCTCCTCGATGCATCATTTGCTCCAAAAGTGGAAATAAATATGCCGGACGGAAAAAAAGCCAGTGTGGAAGTGGATAACAAAGTGATTATTCCCAAAGAAAAATAACATCCTATCAACTATAAAAAAAATATATCATGGCCAACAAATACGCAGGTACCCAGACCGAAAAAAATCTGGAAACGGCTTTCGCCGGTGAATCACAGGCTCGCAACAAATACACTTATTTCGCATCCAAAGCCAAGAAAGAGGGCTTCGAACAGATAGCGGCGCTTTTTCTCGAAACGGCTGACAATGAAAAGGAACACGCAAAACTCTGGTTCAAGGAATTGGAAGGAATCGGCGACACTGCCGAG
>JAZUEO010000216.1:0-7206 GCA_045640205.1 Candidatus Coprenecus sp.
GACGGCCATAAACCACAACGAATTCTGCTTCACGAGACTCCATTATAGAATCCAAGGTCTCGATCTGTTGTCTTCTTCCTACAAGAGTATCCGATAGTTCCATCGCTATATTTTTTTTGTAAATATAGCAAAAAATGCAGACTTTGGGGCCAAATCATATGTTTTTTCACCACATTTGGCCCTGAAGTCTGCATTTTTCGATGGCGATACGTTGGGACAAAGATTACTTTCACAATAGAAAAATCCGATATAAACTCACTCTCTGTCTATTTTTACATCTTTGGCCCATATCGAGACTCGCCAGTAACATTCTATAGAACAGCGCGTTGTATTTGTGGGCACCTTACTGTCACTTGTCTGGGTGCAGTCGAGCAGGGTTACGGTCTGACATCGGAACAATCAGAGTTTCTCTTCCGCCAGATGTGGCCGGTCGCCTGCGGCATAGCGGCACTCTGTGTCAAGCATCCGGAGGACTTCACGGAAGAGGACGTCAGCAAAACTCTCAGTTACCATTTCTCCGGCATAATGTCAATAATCAAATCCGGCAAAGAGGTCGAGGATGTCAAGCCACAACTTAAAAATTATGAAAGGCCGTAATAAGAACAGCAGGTATTGGGATGACCTTCCCTGAGATTGGTGACACTTTAGACTTGTTTATAAGAAACTGTTAAATGGCTACCCTATGCAGGCTCCATTTCCAAGCGCCTGCTCCGGTGTAATGAAACGCATCGCGCCATCCTCTTCCTTCGCCATCAATATCATACCCTTCGATTCGATACCACGGATTTTTCTGGGCGCAAGATTGGCAAGAATGCAGATTTGTTTTCCCACCATCTGTTCAGGAGTGTAATACTGGGCGATTCCCGAAACTATGGTGCGGGTATCGATACCCGTATCTATGGTAAGTTTCAGAAGCTTGTCGGTTTTCGGAACCCTCTCCGCCTCCAGAACGGTGGCTGTACGTATATCCATCTTCTCGAAATCATCGAATGTACATTCCTCTTTCTGTGGCAATATCGGCTTCGGGGCTGCGGCTTTGGCTGCGGCCTCGTTTGCCTTATCCGTTTCCTCAAGTTTCCTGACTTGTGCATCCACGACCTCATCTTCCACTTTGGCGAACAGCAGTTCGGCAGCATTAAGTTGATGTCCGGTGGGAAGAAGGTCGGTGGAGGCGATATTGCTCCAGCGGAGCGATTCCTTCGGAAGATTCAGGATGCCGAGCAGTTTTTCACTCGAAAACGGAATGAACGGTGCAAAGGCTATGGCAAGGTCGGCACATATTTTCAGGGACACGTTGAGGATGGAGGCAGTGCGGTCCATATCGGTCTTGGCCACCTTCCACGGCTCGGTATCGGTCAGGTACTTATTGCCCAGACGGGCCATATCCATAGCGGATTTGAGTGCTTCACGGAAGCGGTAGTGTTCCAAACTCTCCTCTATCTGCCTGCGCAGCAAAGGGACTTGGGATAAAGTCTCGGAGTCAATGGCCTCAGGCTTGAGGTCGGCAGGAACCTTGCCTCCAAAATATTTGTGTGTCAGCACTATGGCACGATTCACGAAATTACCGTAAATGGCCACGAGTTCGGAATTGTTACGGGTTTGGAAATCCTTCCAGGTAAAATCATTGTCCTTCGTTTCCGGAGCATTGGCGCAGAGCACATAACGGAGAACGTCCTGCTGTCCGGGGAACTCACGAAGATATTCGTGAAGCCATACTGCCCAGTTACGTGACGTGGATATTTTCCTTCCCTCAAGATTCAGGAACTCATTGGACGGAACATTGTCGGGAAGAATGTATCCGCCGTGAGCTTTCAGCATAGAAGGAAACACGATGCAGTGGAACACGATATTGTCCTTCCCTATGAAATGAACCAGCTTGGTTTCTTCATCCTTCCACCATTTCTCCCAGTCGTCGGGACGTGCCTCGATGGTATTCGAAATATAACCGATGGGAGCATCAAACCAGACATAGAGGACTTTTCCTTCAGCACCATCGACGGGAACCGGAACACCCCATTCCAGGTCGCGGCTCACGGCACGGGGCTGGAGACCTGAATCTATCCACGACTTGCACTGTCCGTAAACATTCACCTTCCACTCCTTATGCTGTTCCAGAATCCATTCCTTTAGCCAGGGCTCATACCGGTCCAGAGGAAGATACCAATGTTTCGTCTTTTTCTTGACGGGAACGTTTCCACTAAGGGCGGAATGAGGATTAATCAGTTCGTCCGGACTGAGGGTGCATCCACATTTCTCACACTGGTCACCATAGGCTCCCTCGGCTCCGCATTTCGGACAAGTTCCGATTATATAGCGGTCAGCCAGGAATGTTTTCGCTTCTTCATCGTAATACTGTTCACTTTCCTTTTCGATGAATTTTCCTTCATCATAGAGTTTTCTGAAGAAATCGGAAGCAGTTTTTCCGTGTATCCTTGAAGATGTCCGGCTGTAAACGTCAAAACTGATACCGAATTCCTCGAACGAATCCTTTATTATTTTATGATAACGGTCCACGATATCCTGAGGGGTGCACCCTTCCTTACGGGCCCTGATGGTGATGGGAACTCCGTGTTCATCCGACCCTCCTACAAAAAACACGTCACGTCCCTGCATTCTCAAGTAGCGGGCATAGATATCAGCGGGCACATATACCCCTGCCAGGTGGCCAATATGAACAGGCCCGTTCGCATATGGAAGGGCCGAAGTGATGAGATAGCGTTTATATTCCTTATTCATAAGCATCTTTTTAAGATTCGGCAAAAATACAAAATAATGTTTACTTTTGCATATGGTTCATCAGGGTGAATATGGCATCTGACAAAGGAAAAAACGACAGGTCCCCACGCATCAGGCACTCTTTCGCAGAGGTTCTAGAGGCTCCTATTTATTGGTCTATGTGGAGTCTGCTGAAGTCATTTCACGACACCATTTTCTACAGTTGGGCCTACATCATCGGAAAGAAGAACGTACCCCCTAAAGGAACTCCCCTGCTCATAGCATCAAACCACATAAACGGGCTGAATGACCCGCTGGCCATCATTTTCGGCTTCGGAGACAGAATAGTTTCCATCTTCGCCCGTGCAGACGTGTTCAATTCCAAGCCATTTCACCGCATTCTTACCGGTCTGGCCTTGCTACCGGCCTACCGACTCGAATTCGATGGGGAACAGTCCCTGACAAATAATTTCGATTCCTTCGGCACCGCCTCCGCCAGACTTTTGGGAGGGAATGCCGTCGCCATATTTCCCGAAGCCAGAAACCAGTCAGGCAGATGGCTCGGTGAATTCAGTCTCGGATACCTCAGACTCGCGTTCCAGACAGCGGAGAAAAGCGGTTTTGAAAAGGATGTAGTGATTCTGCCGATATGCAATCACTATACCGGTTTCTTCCGTATGAGGGAAAGAATGATGCTCAAAATAGGCACCCCCATTCACCTCAAACCATACTATGAGAAATTCAAGGAGAAGCCCAGAACTGTCCAGAGAGAGATCAACAGGCTCGTACGGGGACAGATTGAGGATATGATGCTCAATATCACCGATTCCGAACATTACGATGCCATCGAATACTTGCGGAACACCGAATTTGGAAAGAAATGGTGTACCAGAATGGGACTTGACCCATACTATCTCCCCGACAAACTGACTGCAGACCAAAAACTGGTAGCCCGTCTGAACGAACTCAATGCCGGACATCCCGAAGAAATGGATGTCATCTACAAAGGCTTTCTGAAATTGAAAGCAGCCACCAGAAAACTCAATATCAGGGACTGGATATTTGACAAGCCTCTCTCTCTGGTGGAACTCGTTTCATTCGGAATCTGCCTGTGCCTCCTTCTCCCACTGTTCCTGTACTCCCTTATACCGAATGTCCTCGTATATTATATAC
Source organism: Candidatus Coprenecus sp. (assembly GCA_045640205.1). Taxonomy (GTDB): domain Bacteria; phylum Bacteroidota; class Bacteroidia; order Bacteroidales; family UBA932; genus Minthomonas. The sequence continues at coordinate 3,889 of JAZUEO010000216.1, forward strand.
CCTACCCCATCACCAAGAAGTTGAAAAAGAAACACGACTCCGCCAGTATGTTCGTAGGCGGAGTGCATTTCATACTTTCCGGATGTGTCACCGTACCTATATTCTATTCCTTGACATTCGTATTGGAAGGACTCTTCATCTCCTGGGTATATGCAGCCATCCACCTGGGATGTCTCCCCTTCCTCGGCATATTCGCGTGGAACTACAGGAAACTCTACAAGAAATGGAAAGGGGCCGTATGGTACAGAACCATGCAACAGGTAGGATACCGCAAATTACGCAAGACCAGAGAACTTCGCAACAGACTCTTCTTCAGACTTGACACACTGCTATACTCACAGTCGGATAATATGACTGTCAAGCCTTGAGACGGGATATCGTCAGATTCTCTTGAAGATTTCCCTCATCCTGTCGGGAGTCATAATCTTCTGCCAGTCCTTGCCGAGAGCATTTTCCCAGAGCGGTGTCATTCCTGATGCCACGCGGACCATAGTGTCGAACTGCTCTTCGGTACAGTCGGCAGTCACTCCCTCAGGAAGGGTGATACCGTAAACTTTCTCCATTTTTTCCAGAAGTTTTCTGTATTCGGCCACCTCCTCAGGGTAGAATTCTTCGAGCTGATTGAAGATAAGACTGTTCCCTTCTCCGTGACGGACACCGAGAGCGAAACCGAGACCGTAACCCATAGCGTGAATGATGCCGACCTGTGAATATGCAATACTCATTCCCCCCATCCAAGAAGCCATCATCAGTTCTTCATCACTCTGCTCATCCCATACATCCTTTTCAAAGAAAACGTGATGACACATTTGGAAAGCCTTCTCCCCGTATGCCTTGGAGAACACGTTCATATAAGAGCCTGTGAGGGATTCTATGCAGTGAAGATAATTGTCCATACCTGTGTAGAATCTCTGAAGTGGAGGAACTCCCTTGATGAGTTCAGGGTCAAGAACGACCTGACGGAACGGTGTGAAGTCGCTGTTCAGACCGAGTTTTTTCTCGGGGCCGATAAGCACTGTCGTGCGGGAAACTTCCGCTCCCGTACCCGAAAGAGTAGGAATGCCGACTTTATATATACCGGGATTTTTCACAAGGTCCCAGCCCTGATAATCTGCCGCAGAACCGGGATTCGTCATCATAAGCGAAACAGCCTTGGTGATATCCATCACGGCACCGCCGCCCATACCCACGACTCCTGATACCTCTCCGTATTTTTCCTTCAGGTAATCACGATAACTGTCCACCTGCCAGGTGGAGGGTTCGTGAGGATTTACATCCACCAATATAATTTCATCATTTCCTTCTACCGGGATTCTCCCGAGGAAATCATTTCTTCCACGGAAACAGTTATCTACAAAAAATATGAACGGTTTCCCTTCCTGTCTGTGAGGACGGATAATATCGCCCAACTGAGCGAAACTGCCCCTTCCGTAAACCACGAAAGGAACCATAGGAAAATTCTTGAATGCCATTATAGTAAGTTTATTCTGTTACTTGCTGCAAACCTGTTTGAGTACTTTGACCATAATGTCACCGCGGCGATGAAGTTCCTCCTCGCTCCACGTGAGGCAAATCTGGCAGCTCAGATTACGTCCGATGATATCGTCCGAAACCGGGAACGAAATCTTGGAGTAATCCGGCATACCTTCAAGAAGCTGCTTGGAAAGTTTGTTCAGGGAAACGCGGTTCTTGAGATGGTCCCATTTGCGGATGTAGTGCCAGTTATTGTCATAATAATGGAAAACACCTCCCACATTCCCGGCGGCAAGACCGGCTGCGGCTTCACGAGCCTGTTCCAGAGTAGGCAGGAAGAATGAAAGGAAGGTCGCATTTTCTCCTTCGGGTGAATAGTTGGTACGGAATCTGATTTCCGGAACCTCTGCAGCTATTCTGTCCTTGAGATATTTCTTGTTTCTTCTGTTGATGGCCAGAATGTCATCGAGACGGCCGAACTGGGCGATACCCACTGCAGCGTTGAGTTCGTTGACACGGTAGTTGATACCGAGGAAGGGATGGGGTTCCTTGCCCCTGTCATTACCCTTATGGTCGTGTCCGTGGTCGGTATAGCCGTCGGCCTTGGTGTAAAAGTCCTGATTATCAGTCACGACACATCCGCCTTCGCCCATAGTGATGATTTTAACATAGTCGAACGAGAAGCATCCCATATCACCGAATGAGCCGACGCTCTTTCCCTTATAGGTAGCACCCGTTGACTGACAGGCATCCTCGATAAGGAGCAGATTATGCCCTTTGGCGATTTTGACCAGCTCCTCTATATTGGCGGGACAGCCGCACATATGCACCGGGACGATGGCTTTGGTCCGTGGGCTTATAGCTTTTCTGACTGCTTCAGGGTCCATAGTCAGCGATTCGTCGATATCCACGATTATCGGGGTGGCTCCTAGATTTATGACCGACTCGAAAGTGGCTACGAAGGTAAACGTGGGAACGATGACTTCATCACCTGCACCGATTCCGGCCACTGCGAGCGCCGTGTTGAGCGCGGTGGTTCCGCTGGTGGTAAGCTGGCAGAACTTCGTACCGAACCTGTCGCACATAATGGACTCCAGTTCCTTGCATTTCCAAACGTTTTTACGTGCGGCATCGAAACCGTAACGCATAAGTACTCCTGTTTCCAGTACCTGCTGGACCTGTTTTCTCTCGGCATCGCCGAACAATTCAAAACCTGGCATATATTTTTAGTCTTTTCAATAATTGATGCAAACTTACACAAAATATCAGAACATATTGAGGATTTTCTTACCCTCAGCCAGAATGTCTGCTGCCTTCTGTGATTCGTCATAAATGGAAGGAGCGAATTTCAAAAGCACCTTGTCAAGCTCCGACTTAACGGAATCACCAGCGGTCTTTCTGATGATTTTAATCTTTTCGTAATCCTGAATTCCCTCCACCAGACGGATAAAGCGGACACTGGGGCCTTCAGGATAAAGCAGATAGGTATCACCGGATATCCAGTTTCCGAAACGGCTGTCAGTGCAGGGGTCCTCCGGCCAGCTGTTCAAAGCCCAGCGGAGGTACCCGTCATAACCTACGGCAGCGGCGTGCCATCCGAGGAATGCGGATTCAGCATAATCGGAGATGGTGAAAGTATTAGGATGAAGAGGACCGCAGCAGGTATAGAAAGTGAGTATCTGGCCATTCGACTTACGTTTCGCGATGGCTTCGGGAGAAAGGATATCGAAGTCGTATGCCACACATAAATCATAAATCTTGTCCGCTCCTTCGGAATCCGGATTATAGTTGGCGGCGCCCGCTATACGGTAACCCTAAGTCGGATCGTAGCCATGTCGTTCTGTG
>JAZUEO010000217.1:0-3707 GCA_045640205.1 Candidatus Coprenecus sp.
CCTTCTTTCATAAGGTTGCGGGCTTCCATATTGAATTTTATTTCCTTTGCCATAATTGATGATTTTTAGATTTCAAACATTAAAGAATGGCCAGTATATCGGACTGGCGCATCATCAGATAATCTTTTCCTTCTACGGAAATTTCTGTACCGGAATATTTCCCATAAAGAACTTTGTCGCCCACCTTCAGTTCCATGGGCTCATCTTTTTTACCGTTTCCGGCTGCTACTACGGTTCCTTCCTGAGGTTTCTCTTTGGCTGTGTCAGGAATGAAGATTCCTGAAGCTGTCTTGGTCTCTGCGGCTTTGGGCTCTATCAGGACTCTGTCTGCTAATGGTTTGATATTCATAAGTTATAAATATTAAAGTTATAATTCGTGTTGTTTATAGCACGCTAAGTCATAGGCAAAATGAGTGCCACTTGTGTTTTGTGACAATTTGTCACTATCTTTGCACATTAATGCAGATGATGGAACACGAACGATTTATGAATGAAGCTCTTAAGGAGGCCCGAAAGGCGGCCTCCAAAGGAGAGATTCCGATAGGGGCTGTCATAGTCAGCGGAGGGACTGTCATCGCCCGTGCCCATAATCTGGTAGAAACTCTGAATGATGCCACTGCTCACGCTGAAATGCAGGCGATAACTATGGCGACAGAACGCTATGGAGGGAAATATCTTCCTGACAGCATCATTTATGTCACAGTGGAACCTTGCCCGATGTGCGCTGCAGCCCTTGCGTGGGCACAAATTGGAACCGTGGTTTATGGTGCCGATGATTCCAAGCGCGGCTTTACCCTCTTTACTCCCTCCTTGCTTCATCCCAAGACCAGAGTGGTCAAGGGTATTCTGGCAGAGGAATGTGGAAGCATATTGTCCGATTTCTTCAAAACCATCAGATAGGCCGATGATGGAGTTTCTTGCTGATTGGGGATATCTGGGATTGTTCCTTGGTGCGTTCGTAGCTGCGACCGTGCTTCCTTTTTCTTCGGATGTCCTTATGGTCGGACTTCTGCTGGCGGGCGGAGACCCCGTTCTTTCTTTTGTGTGCGCCACTGCGGGCAATTGGCTCGGAGGTCTTACATCATTCTGGATAGGGTGGATAGGCAGGTGGGAATGGATAGAAAAGTGGTTTCGTGTCAAGCGGGAGACTCTTGAGAAGCAGAAATTGAAAATAGACAGGTACGGGCCGTTTCTGGCTCTGATGACCTGGCTGCCCTTCGTGGGGGATGTATTCGCCATTGCTCTTGGTTTTTACAGGCTTACTCCCTGGAAATGTGCGTTGTATATGTTAATCGGAAAGGCCTCGCGTTTCGCCGTTTATGCCGCTTTTTTTTATCATTGAAATCAAGTTTCGCAAGTCACCTTGCGTGTATAAAATGTATTTGCATCAGTTGACCAAAACATAGAACCGCGCTTTCTCCAGGCTACGCCCTCCCACGCGCTGCGCTCGTACGCCTTATAGAACGAACCCTCAAGGTAGAGACGGATTAGGCCGGTGTTGGTCCGCTCGAATTCGATGATTTCCTTCTGTGTCACTTCTGAAAATGGCTTTTTTCAAACTTGATTTTTCAAAAACCACCTCGCGCCGGCCCCGGGTCGCGAGTGGGGTTTACAGCAGGTATAGCATACCTGCGACCCCGAGCAGCAGGGCTTTAGCCCGCCGGGAGCGCGATAATGCTTTTGAGTGTTTTGATTCGGTCGGCTTTCCTGAGGCCTTACGGCCTTGGGAAAGCTGGGTTTTTTAATCTGAGACGGGGCGGACAAGGAGGCCGTAGTAACGGTGGCCGCTGCTCTGAGGGTGGACATTGCCGTTTTCGAATTCCAAAAAGTACGCGCGGTCAGGATACGTATTGAGACTACTCGACCAATAGCGGCCAGCGGAGCCCGCATTGAAAAGGGAAGTACTACTGCCGCCGCCCGCAGCGGGGAAGAACAACAAAGCGTTTTCCTTACTCAAGTCTGTCAGGATGGAATTTACCGTTGTTCCTCCTGTGTGGCTGTCATCCGGAGTGAATACATAATAACCCAAATCCGTACCATCCCAAGCCCAATAGGTGGCATTATACAATGCCTGAAACTCTGCTAATGTAGGCATACGCCAATCGCCGCCGAGGATGATGCTAGCGACGTCGTCATTATGACTGGTGTATGAGGTCTCCCTGCAGAGGGTGGAATGACTACTGGTTTCATAATATTGGTAACTTGAGGAATAGTACGGAGATATTCCGACGTAACCGTTGCTATTTGAGGTCTTGAATTGGTATTTATTGCTTCCACCTGCCGACTTGAATTCGAAGCTGTCTGAACCAGTAACATCGACGCATTTAGTGTTGTTGAATGAGTTGTAGATGAGGAGGCCTTTGTCTGCAGCGGTTGCATCTCCGCAGTAACCGGCATAAGCCGCCCACTGGAAGTAGTCACCGACGATGACATCCTTGTCCGTTCCGGGAACCTTGACGGCACCGGAAGTTTTATCTCCTTTCCATGGCTTGCTGCCGGAAAGGGTGATGGCGAGGTTTTGTCTGTGCCATTTGAGGAAGGTTACGTTGGTGCCGTCGTATTTCGCCGCGATTTCAACATAAGGCATATCAGTCCAATCATTCGTGGAGATAGTGTAAAGGGTGTTACCTGCGATTTCCGTGTTGGCATTATCTCCCGTGACGGTTTTCGTCTTGGTTCCGTCAGAGAACGAGAGGTCGCCGATTGTGAGTCCTGACGGAACGAGGATGGAAACCCATACGGAATCTGAAGATGAGGCCGACACGTGAATTCTTGTCTTGCTGATATATGTCGTTTCTCCCGTCGGGATGCTGTCGGCGATTTCGGGGCCTGTGGAGATGACATCGACGTAACTGGTGTTCGCTGTCGGAGGCTTGATGCAGAACAGTGCCGTCTTGTTCTTGAATTCCGCCTTCGTAATTATGTTTTCTGTCATACAGATGTTCGCGCTTGCGAATGTGCCGTCCTGAACGGTGGAGACATGGATGCCTGTTATCTCATTCCCGTTATCGTCCTTCATCTTCGCGGCCTTCGCAGGATAGACAGCCGTGAGGGGACCGGCGAGTCTGGTTTTGATTATGGCCACTCCTCCCGATACGGACACCAGACAGGTATCGGGTGTATCCTGTCCGTTGGAGACTAGTATCTTGTCATCGTCTAAGAACTTCGGCTGAAGGCCGTCAAGGGTCGTTTTGGTCTGAGAGGTGAAGGAGACGGTGATGACACGCTCCTCTTTTGCGCTTTGTCCTTCATTTACGGTCGGGTCCTCATTCGGTTTCTGTACCGGATTAACTTTCTGGCAGGACACTGATGCCATAACTGCGGCTCCCATCACCGCGATGATAATCTTGAATGCACTTTTCATATTTTTCCCCTTCTGGATTAAGTCATTAAAATAAACCTCCGTTCCGACACACACCCTGACTGTCTTTTGAATATGATTTCCTGTTTCCTTTCATCGGGAGATGAAACATTATCGAGATATGTGCAGAAAACGCTCATTCGACCACAAAATTTGAATTTTTTTCTTTGACTTCCAAAATTTTACGCTTTTTTCTTTCATCCGGCCGCGCTACTCTACTCTGCCCTGTTCTGTTCTGTTCTGTTCTGTTCTGCTCTGCCCTGTTCTGTTCTGTTCTGCTCTGCCCTGCTCTGTTCTGTTCCGCTACGCCCCTGAACCAACCTTCGGGAAGGGCTTTGCCGAAGGC
>JAZUEO010000218.1:0-2532 GCA_045640205.1 Candidatus Coprenecus sp.
TACCTGCTCCCTATCCTCTATATTAAGCATTTCAATTTCAGCCCCTACCAGGTTTATATGTGAGGGCAGGAGTTTAAGATACTTGATTTCCGTATCGAAAATCACATCCCTGACTGGCTTTTCTCCAATGAGAACTTCGTAAAGAGTCAAGCCCGAATCCGAATCCGGGTCAAAATCCAGTCCCGATGTGGCATTTGCCTGAGGATCTGCATCTATAATCAATGTTTTTTTCTCCAGAACAGCAAGAGACGCTGCCAGATTTATCGATGTGGTAGTTTTTCCCACTCCCCCCTTCTGATTGGCGACTGCTATAATTTTTCCCATAAATATGATTTTGACAAAAGACAAAGATAGATTTTTTTTTCTTATTACTGACCATATGTATTAGTTTTGCAAAACAATATCATCACTAATGAAAGAAAATGGAGAAATGGTACGTCATCGTCAATCCTAAAGCCGGCGGCGGGAAAGTCGAGGAGGACTGGAGCATCATAAGGCGCGAACTGAAAACCAACGGAATTTTGTTTGATGCCGTCTTTACAGAACATCGATATCACGCCATAGAACTGACCATTTCAGGAATCCGCCAGGGATACAGAAAATTCATCTCCATAGGAGGGGACGGCACTCTTCACGAACTCGTCAATGGGATATTTCTTCAGAAAGAAGTGCCCACATCAGAATTCACCGTAGGTGTCATTTCAGCAGGAACCGGCAACGACTGGATAAGAATGAACGGAGACATCAGCGACAGGCAGAAAAACATCGAAGCCATTCTGAAAGGACAAACCATCCGGCAAGACATAGTCAAAGTGACATATACCGAATCTCAAGTACAGGGTGTCAGATATATGGTGAACATAGGCGGAATCGGGTACGATTCGAATGTATGTCAAAGATGCAATAATCTCAAACTGGCAGGCCGCAGAGGTCCGATGGTTTACATTAACTCCGCCATCAAATCCTTAATCGGAAGAACGTTTACACACAGCACCATAACTGTTGACGACAAACCGTTCTTCCAAGGTAAATATTTTTCGATAGGTCTCGGGAACGGACGCTTCTGCGGAGGCGGGATGATACAGACACCCGATGCGGAAATAGATGACGGACTGCTCAATATCACCGTCATTAAGAAAGTGTCAAAACTCAGAGTAGTCCTTCACCTGAAAAACCTTTTCAAGGGAACAATATATAGCATAGACGGAGTAATCCACACCACCGGAAAGAAAATCACCGTCAGCACCGGTTCGCCCGACAAAGTCGAAGTAGATGGAGAAGTGGTCGGCGAAACCCCCGTAACGTTCGAAATACTCCCACAAGCCCTCAGAGTAATCGTCTGCAAATAGAAACTATTTCTTGAAATAACGGTTGAAAAGGCCTTGGAAACCGGAGCCGTGACGCGCTTCATCCTTCGCCATTTCGTGAACAGAATCGTGAATCGCATCCAAACCAAGTTTCTTCGCCGCCGTGGCGATATCCATCTTGCCCTGGCAAGCACCTTGCTCCGCAAGCATCCTCTTTTCAACGTTTGTCTTCGTGTCCCAGACAACATCTCCCAGCATTTCTGCGAAGCGTGAAGCGTGGTCTGCCTCTTCGTAAGCATAACGCTTGAAAGCCTCTGCTATTTCAGGATAACCTTCACGGTCAGCCTGACGGCTCATAGCAAGATACATACCGACTTCCGAGCATTCACCGTTGAAGTGGTCCTTAAGTCCCTGAAGGATAAAAGCGCCCTCTTCATTCTGAGGAATATCCTTCGCGATTCCTATTACGTGCTCCGTAACGAACTGGAGAGAATCCACGTCATCCATTTTCTTGAACTTTGATCCGGGAACCTTGCACTGAGGGCATTTCTCGGGAGCGGTGTCACCTTCGTGAACATAACCGCATACAGGACAAATCCATTTTGACATAATGATATCGATTTTTATTTTGTTTAACAATAACACTACAAAATTACAGCCATTTTTCTCAAAAATCAAGTTTTTGAAGAACTAATGAACTAACTCCTCCATTGTACGAAAAAGGGACACATTGTGGTTGAGAAGCCATTTTGCGCAATGCATTCTGAAAGCAGCCGCGAGCGGACTTGAAAAGGCTCTTTGAATCAGGAAGTCCCTTCCAGTCCGAAAGCTGTCTGGCAGTTCTTGGAGATATTTCCTGAGATGAGAACTATCTGGGTGAGGATGTCATACGCTGTCTTGTACACCGGTGACTTCTCGATTACCTTCGTATAAGGGGAAATCAGGGCGGAAACACAAGAACTATATGTGTCTGAAATGGTCATATGGCGGCAAAGTTATGATTTTTTTATTCTCAAAATATTTTTCACATCTCATCCTGACAGGGAAACTGTAAATTTCTTTTCCAGTTCAACAGAAATCGGGGTAAGCGGATTGGATTTCTGGTCAGGAAGTCTTATATTCTCAAGTTTGACACTTTGATTTTGAGATATCAAGGCGCCAGACCGCTGTAGTAGCGATTTGGGGCCTTGCTGATTTTACAACTTTGTAGCTATTTTTACTTGCC
>JAZUEO010000219.1:0-3307 GCA_045640205.1 Candidatus Coprenecus sp.
GTCGCAGTTAATAACAGCTTTTTCATTATTCCGATGCAATTAATAGATATCACCATTCTCCCTCAACAGGTCAACGCAACACAAAAAAAAGCGGAGAGAGCTTATCTGGTGGGCTCCGTAGTGCCCGATATTGTATATCACATTGGCATCTGCCAGACGATATGCCATATTATAGCAATTAACAAACGGGACAACGTTATCATCCAATGAATGATATAGGTAGATGGGGAAGTCCGGAACACTTCCATATACCGCCGAATTATCCAGCATCGCTCTGTAAAGATCAGTCATTGACTCGGAGGTCTTGTTCATTGCATCCTCAGTCATTATGGTGCTGACTTTTTTCGAACCTATCATCCGGGTGATGTCAGCCATAGTGTACTTTTTGGAATTGATCCACTCATCCATATTCTCCAACATCCTCGGTAAAAAGAAATCACGATAGTTCAGGTTGAGGTCGTTGCCATAATTCAGGCCTTGGATTATCATAGGAATTGCACAGGGATAGTCCGTGGCATCGTTTGCAATCAGTGTGTCATAAGTCGCACAAATGTCATAAGGGCCGCCGCCACACATAACCAGACGGACATCTACCTCGGGATGATTGTCGTAAATCTCCTGAGCGACTGACATAGTCACGGCTCCACCCTGAGAGAACCCGAGCAGGAATATATCATCGAAATGAGGCTTGCATCCTATTTTCTCAAGGAAAGGCAGGGCTGCATAATACATATCAACGATATTCTTTGCCGTCACGTCCGAGCACAGATATGGATGAATCCTGTCGGAAGTAACTCCGTAGCCGATGTAGTCGCTCTCCACCACGGCCACGCCATGGGCCGCAAATATGGATTCCAGAGGAAGTTCCGCGCTCGGAGCCTCTTTGTCGGCTCCGATGGTGAAGTGGCTCACAAGCATAATCCTTGACACCTTGCCATCAGCAGGAATCATTATCCTTCCTGAAATCACTATGGGCTCGCCGTGATGATCGCGACTGTAATATGTCCCGCAATAAGAACGTATTGTTTTGGCCCTGCAACTCGAAAGCAGCGCCCGAAGAAGACTTGCACCATTGGTGGAAGTCGTCTTTGTGGCCGGATCATCCGGAAGCACGAAAGAATCGGCCATCCCTTCGTTCAAAACAATGGATTCCGAGCAGAAGGGGATGAATGACTTCGTTGGGTCCAGATCGGAGAAATCCTCTTGAAATTTCACCCACTCAACTTGAGTGAGCGTACACCCTGACGCAAGACATATCAATATTGTGGCAGCGAGTATGTGGAAGACTTTTTTCATGCCAATCAGTTATGGAATTTATATGAATAGCCGATTTTTATCAACTGGCTTCCGAAGAGAAATATATGGTCGGGGTCCTTGAGTGACGCCATCATGCCGAATTCGATAAAACCCCAGTGTTGTCCTGCTCCGGCTGTGAGGCCGACAAGCCTGAGATCTACAGCGGCCCCGGCCAGAGTATGTCTGCCAAAACAGTCCGTCTCGGAGCCTCCGTTGATGTCCAGGCCCGGGGCTATTGACGAATAAATGCCGAAATGTTCGCGCCTGAAGTAGTTGAAGCGGACATTCAGGAGGAACGACAGATTGAAGAAGTTCTCTTTTGAACTTCGGGTTGCAAGGTCCTGGTTGTTATAATAATTCCGCTCCCATGAAGTGGACTGGAAGTCACAGACAAGCCCAAGGCTGAGCCAGTCAAGCAGACGGTATGAGTACTCCGCAGAAATATGGGGTGAATAACGGAAATTGACGTCCTCCGGCTTGCTGGTTCCGCTGGAGATGGCGCTGTAATCCTTGTGGACTTCGTTGTGCCAGTGCAAAGTCTCGAACATCATATCACCGATACCGAATCTCAATTCGTGCCTGGAATCGGGTATCCCGTTGTCTTGGGCAAAACTGCTGCAGCATAGAAACAGCAGAACTATCGTGATACATTTTTTCATACTCTGAACTCTTATTCATGCACCAGCTGATTTCAGGCGAAAAGTCATAAATACTTGGTGCAAATGTTTTTTACTGTAAATAAATACCTTCCCCGGTGTTCCTTTTGACCTGCGGACCATATATCGTCCACCACTCGTTCTTCATCGATACTGGAATCCATCCGTTCTTCAGACAGTCTTCTTTGCATTTTTCCGCCTTTTTCTCATTACCCAGTTCCCGCGTCGTATCGTCACAGAGAAGGCAGAAGGATATATGAGGATAAATGTTGTCATTGTTGGTGTAATGGAACATCGGGTAATCTCCTCCCGAATTTCCCCACGACAGGATAGGCTTCTGCCCGAGTTCCCTCCGCATCTTGATTATCTTGTTGACTGCCGTACTGAGTTGCATGAAGTCACCCCGCCATACCTCCTCGCCGGGAAGGTAGTTGTAATTTTCCGAGTTTATCATCTCTACCCACGTACCCTGATGCTCAAGGACATAATTTACGTCAGAGGCTATCATATGATATTTGGGAATGTCATAGATGCCCTCGGTGATGACCCTGCACACGTCGCGATCTACTCCGGAACACAGGAAGACGACGAAATCGTTGGCCACCAGATAGGATACGACCTCAATCATCGGCCAGTATAATGCCGTGCCCCATTTCAGATTTGAAAGCCCTATAACGTTTTCATTATTGATGAAATCGCTAACGTATTTCGAGAATTTCACGTCGGTCATTCTGCGGAATCCTTTGGCTTGCAACTCCTGCTGTAACAGGCCCCATTCTTGCTTGCTTTTCCTGTTAGCAAGCACATATTCCTCCATTATTGCTGCCGTCCTCCTGTCTTCCTCATCCTCCGGAATGAAACTGTCATCGTGCAGATAGCGGTGGAAGAACAGCATCCAGTTGAAATAATAAGGAGCCGTTTCACAAAGAAGTGTACCGTCAACGTCGAACGTGGCAATCCTGTCCTGCGGAGGAACGTACCCCTTGCAGTTAGGGTCGGTGACTGTGGCCACAAATGCCTTCAACTCCCTCAGCGCGGGAGAATTCTTATTCCAGTACTGGAAATTACCGTTCCTCCCGACACGAATCCGAGAGAGGAATTCACGTGTGACTTCACCCTGCGGAACTATCGGTTCAACAGGTTTGCAATTGTCTTTCCGGCAGGAAACACTGCTGGAGAGTATGGCTGTAATGGCCAGGATGATGAGAGTGATCCGCTTCATAATTGTGCATAATGGACTTGCTAAGTTACACATATTCGGGAAAATATGAAATCGCGTATAAAACTTTTAAAAATGGTCATAGTATACTCGACAACGTATAAAGTTTATAGGCACCTTACTGTCATTCATATAT
>JAZUEO010000220.1:0-2594 GCA_045640205.1 Candidatus Coprenecus sp.
CCCGTTCACAGCTCCCAAACCGGAACAGCTCAAAGAGTTTTATAGCGATAGAAAGGAAGACCTTGAGAAGGTGAATGCCAATGCTTACGACTTCGTCCTCAACGGTACGGAAGTCGGCGGCGGTTCCATCAGAATCCACGATGCCGAAATACAGAAGAGGATGTTCGAAGTGCTCGGCTTTACACCCGAAGATGCGGACTACCGTTTCGGATTTATGATAAATGCCTTCAAGTATGGCGCACCCCCGCACGGAGGAATTGCCTTCGGCTTCGACCGCTTCTGCGCTCTTTTCGGCGGACAGGAAACCATACGCGACTACATAGCATTCCCCAAGAACAATCAGGGCCGCGATGTGATGCTGGATGCCCCTTCCCGCATAGATCAGGTTCAGATGGACGAACTGTTCCTCAGGAGTACCTGCCCGAAGAACGACTGACGAGACCTCAAGCATCTGAACACCCGTTCCGGGCCGGTCGTTAGGCCGTCTGGTTGATGGATTCGACGGGATTCAGTCTCGCCGCACTTCTGGCAGGGAGGAATCCCGAGAGAATTCCTATGACAAGCGATATGATCAGTCCCCTGACGGCATCGCTGATGGTAAGGCTGAAAATAAATCCGTCGATATGGACGAACTGGCAAATCAGCCATACTGTCATAATCCCCATCAGACCTCCGGAGAGGGAGAGTACGGACGCTTCGACCAGAAATTGAGTCAGAATGACATAATCAGGTGCTCCCAATGCCTTTTGGATGCCTATTTGAGATGTTCTTTCCTTAACTGAGACAAACATTATATTGGCGATTCCGAATCCCCCTATCAGGAGAGAGAAACACGCCACTATCCATCCCACCCGTTCGACAATTCCGGTTATCTCATCAATGGCATCGATGAGGAAGGTCATCGTATTTATGGCAAAATTATCCTTTTGGGATGGTTTGAGTCTCCTCTGGGCTCTCATCAATTGTCTCAATTCCCCTTGGAATTCTTCACTCGTGACATTGTCTTTCGGAGAAACCAGAATCGAGCCGCTTTTGCCTGCTCCAAACATCGATTTACCGAAATTGAGAGGAACCAAAACGGCTACATCCTTCCGGAAAAGACTTACGATACTCGAGCCCTCTTTTTTGATTACGCCTATAACCGCCACATCCACCCCCTTTATTTTGATAATCTTCCCTATGGCGGAATCGACATCTCCGAACAATGCAGCGGCCACCTCGCAACCGATGACTGCCACATTAGTTCCTCCGACGATTTCAGAAGAAGAAAAGTACCTGCCGTATTCAACCGAGACATTGGTCAAAACGTCAAATCCTGAGGAACAAGACACCACGAATCCGTCCGAGAATGAATTCCCTCCATATTTGGCCAATGCGTAAGCAGTCGAAAAATAAGAAACTGTCTGAGCCGTCAGGGAATTTTTATTAATGAAATTGTATTCTATCTCATCAATGTCTGGTCTCAGACGGTATTCCCACCATTTGAAATCCTCTTCCTCATCTTCAGAGGAAAATGGCCAGGCATCGATATAAACGACATCACTGCCGAAGGTACTCAGTCCCTCGTCGATATTTGATTTAAGTGCGCCTACTGCGCAGAAAACAGCAACGATGGAGAATATTCCTATGGAAACTCCAAGAAGCGACAGGAAAGTCCTGAATTTGTCATTTTTTATGGAAACAAGCGCCATAACGGCACTTTCTGCAAAAATTTTGGATACTATGCGTACCCTCCTCACGTAATCTTTCATCACAATATGGAATTCTTTTATCTTTTCAGTCCCATTTTTTTCTTCAGTTCTCTCAATGTATCGAAAGCATCCATCGGGGTCATATGATTCAGGTCTATGGAACTGAGCGTGTCTCTGATACTTTCCAGCAGAGGGTCATCGACTTGGAAAATGGAAAGCTGCACAGCCTCCGTAGTGTCGTGATAGTACTTTTTCCTTTGCCGGAGAGAATGGATTTCCGAATCGGGGACAGCGGCTCCGTTCTCGAGTTTTTTAAGAATTTTCTCGGCGGAAGACAGCACTTGCGGCGGCATTCCCGCAAGACGGGCGACGTGGATGCCGAAGCTGTGCGCCACTCCTCCGGGACAAAGTTTTCTGAGGAAAAGGACCTTTCCGTCAACTTCCTTGACGGAGATATGGTAATTATGAATCCTTTTATATTTGGATTCCAATTCATTCAATTCGTGATAATGAGTGGCGAACAGAGTCCTGGCTCCCTGTCCGTATTCGTGAATGTATTCCACGATGGACCAGGCTATGGACATTCCGTCAAAGGTGCTCGTCCCGCGTCCGATTTCATCAAGAAGGATGAGTGAGCGCGCAGTCATATTATGCAGAATCGTGGAAGACTCCAGCATCTCCACCATAAAGGTGGATTCTCCCCTTGAAATATTGTCAGAAGCTCCCACTCTGGTGAAAATCTTGTCCACATAACCTATCCTGGCAGCTTTGGCAGGGACAAAGGAACCGCATTGAGCCATCAGGACTATAAGGGCCGTCTGTCTCAGAAGTGCTGATTTACCGGCCATGTTCGGACCCGTCAGAATGATGATTTGCTGTTTCCGGCTGAAGTCGGAGGCCAAG
>JAZUEO010000221.1:0-3438 GCA_045640205.1 Candidatus Coprenecus sp.
TTCTGAGTCATTTCGAGACCGGAGGTGGCTACACCACCTGCATTGACTGCCTTGCCGGGTGCGAATAGAATACCGTTCGACTGGAATGTATGGATGGCTTCGGGGGTACACCCCATATTGGAAACTTCGCAGCAGCACCAGGTGCCGTTGGCGATGAGTTCCTTGGCGTCATTTTCGTTAAGTTCATTCTGGAAGGCGCAGGGAAGGGCGATGTCGCATTTTACGCTCCAGGCTTTCTTTCCGGGGATAAATTCTGCCTTGCCGGGGAATTTATCGGCCATATCCTGAACCTTATTCCTGTTGGACGCACGCATTACGAGCATATAATCAATCATTTCCTTATCGATGCCACCGGGAATTCTGCAGACTCCGTCGGGACCGGATATGGCGATGACTTTCGCACCGAGCTCTGTGGCTTTGGTGCAGGCACCCCAGGCGACGTTACCGAAACCTGAGATGGCCACGGTCTTGCCTTTGATGTCTTTACCTGCAGTATGGAGTACGTGCTGGGTGAAGTAGAGTGCACCGAAACCGGTGGCTTCGGGACGCAGGATGGAACCGCCCCAAGTCATTCCCTTTCCTGTGAGGACACCGGTATTGTATTCACGGGCAAGTTTCTTGTACATTCCGTACAGATAACCTATTTCCCGTCCACCAACTCCCACGTCACCTGCAGGGATGTCCTGGTCGGGACCTATGCATCTCCATAACTCATACATAAAGGCCTGGCAGAATCTCATTATTTCAGCATTTGATTTTCCGATGGGATCGAAATCGGAGCCTCCCTTTCCACCGCCCATGGGGAGTGTGGTGAGGGCATTCTTGAAGGTCTGTTCGAAGCCGAGGAATTTCAGCATGGATGGGGTAACCGCCTTATGGAAGCGAAGACCTCCCTTGTAGGGACCGATGGCACTGTTGAACTGGATTCTGTATCCGAGGTTTGTCTGAACTTCACCATTGTCATCCACCCAGGTGACTCTGAAGGTGAATATGCGGTCCGGCTCCACGATTCTTTCGACGATTTTCGCCTTTTCGAATTCGGGGTGCTGGTTGTAAACTTCTTCGATGGACTCCAATACCTCCTTTACAGCTTGAAGGTATTCCTTTTCTCCGGGGTACTTGACCTCGAGTCTGGACATAATGTCTGATGTTTTCATGACTGTATGTATTAAAAGTTAAAAGGTTTATTCTACTTCCCAAGTGGCTCCGCTGTGCAGAAGTTCATCCATGGTGCGGATAGATGATTTTTCTGTAACCTCATTCACCTGTTCAAGGAGTCTCTGTTCGTAAGTCTTGTCCTCGACGTCGCGTATGACTCCGAGTGCGACAGGGAATTCCGGATACTTCATATCGATGAGCATACTGTGGATGCCGAGACTGCGGCAGTGGGCATCGTGAACGAGCAGGTCTTTTTCCGTTATTCCATTTTCTCCGATGGTCACTACCTTCAAGGCATGGTTTTCATCGAGGACAAGACCTTTATCGCGGTTTTTCCCGAAAATCATCGGCTCTCCGTGTCTGAGAACGATGGTCCTGTCTTCCATTACTTCCTTGTCGGAAATTTCTTTATGTGAACCGTCATTGAAAATAACGCAATTACATAACATCTCCGTAATGGATGTCCCGTCGTGACGGGCCGATTCCACGAAAATCTCCTGATTCAAGGCGATGTTCCTGTCGATGCCACGTGCGAAGAAGGTTCCACGTGCTCCGACAACGAGGGCTCCGGGGTTGAAGGGATATTCGATGGTCCCGTATGGGGACGTCTTGGTTATCTTGCCAAGTGGCGATGTGGGGGAATACTGCCCTTTTGTCAGACCGTAGATTCTGTTGTTGAAGAGGACGACATTGATATCGATGTTCCTTCTTATCGCGTGAATGAAATGATTTCCACCGATGGCCAGAGCATCTCCGTCACCCGTGGCCTGCCATACAGAAAGGCGCGGGTGGGCTATTTTGATTCCGGTGGAAACAGCTGTAGCGCGCCCATGGATACTGTGGAAACCGAATGTATTCATATAGTAGGGCAGTCGTGACGAGCATCCGATTCCTGATACGAATACGAATTCCTCCATAGGTACGTCCAGCTCTTCGGATATCTGCGGCATAGCTCTCTGAAGAGATGCGAGAATCGAATGGTCTCCGCAGCCGGGACACCAGCGAACTTCCTGATTACTCTTAAAATCCTGTGCTGTATATTTCATAGTACTGTCCTCCTTTACAATATGGCATTAACGGCATCCATTATCTCCTTGACGATGAACGGCTGGCCTTGAACCTTGTTGAACTGGTAGTAATTGAACTGCTGGTGCTTCGCTCTGAGGTAATCGGCGAATTGACCTGAGTTCAGCTCGCATACGATAATTTTCCTGAACCGGGAGAATACTTCGGACGTGTTGGACGGAAGAGGATTGATGTAGTCAAAATGTGCCAGCGATACACTCCTGCCCTGCTTGTGGAATTCCTTGACAGCGGTGTATAGATGCCCGAAGGTGCCACCCCATCCTACGATGAGCACTTCACCTTCCTGTTCTCCGATGACATTGAGTTCCGGAATCTCTCTCCCGCAAAGAGCCACTTTTTTCGCCCTTTCATCCACCATCATCTGATGGGTGGCTCCATCTGAAGATATTACACCGGCGTGGTTTTTCTCCAGCCCTCCGACTCTATGTTCCAAACCCGCCTTTCCGGGAAGGGCCCAGCGGCGCACCATCGTTTCCGGGTCTCTTTCGAATGGCTGGAACTTTCCTTCACAGCTTTCTATCAGAGGTGGTTTTATGGCAGGGTAGTCTTTCATCGAAGGAATCTTCCATGGCTCGGATCCGTTCCCGATAAATCCCTCTGAGAGCAAGATGACAGGCATCATATGCTCAAGAGCAAATTTGGCGGCATAGAAGGCCTTGTCAAAGCAGTCGGACGGTGAGTGGGGTGCCATAATCATAATGGGGCATTCTCCGTTCCGTCCATAGAGGGCCTGGGCAAGGTCTGCCTGTTCCGTCTTGGTAGGAATACCTGTAGAAGGACCGCTCCTCTGTACGTCGATGACCACCAGGGGAAGTTCTGTCATCACTGCCAGTCCGAGAGCCTCCGATTTAAGGGAAAGGCCCGGTCCGGATGTGGTGGTGACGCCGAGATGGCCCGCGTAAGCTGCTCCGATGGCAGTGCAAATGCCCGCTATCTCGTCTTCGCACTGGACGGTTTTTGCTCCGAAATATTTATGAATGGCCAGTTCTTCGAGAATGGCTGTAGCCGGGGTGATGGGATAGGAACCGCAGAAGAGGGGAATGCCTGCTTTTTCCGAGGCTGCCAGAAGTCCCCATGCCGTGGCCTGGTTCCCGCTAATGTTCCTGGAAGTCCCCTTCGGCTGTTTAGCAGGCTTGGTAATATAAGTATTGGGGATGGGGTGGATGTTCGGTGCATAATTGAAGCCACCCTTGA
>JAZUEO010000222.1:0-2451 GCA_045640205.1 Candidatus Coprenecus sp.
GACTTAAGGTCCGCAAGGAGCCCCTCCGCTGCATCCTGAACGGTCTCGGAAAGGACGCAGCTATGATTATCTCCCGCATCAACGGTTTCACATATGTCCAGACTGAATTCGATTATTTCACAGGCGAGCTCAAAGTCGTAAAGGAAATTCCCTATTCAGACGGTCCCCGCGCAAAGGTAAAATGCTACGGTGCCAATGACGTACGCGAAGGTGTCGCCATTATGTGGAAAGAAGGAGTGGATGTATCCATTACCGGTAATTCCACCAATCCTACACGCTTCCAGCACCCCGTGGCAGGTACATACAAGAAAGAACGCACCCTCGCCGGAAAGCCCTACTTCAGTGTGGCTTCGGGCGGAGGTACAGGACGTACCCTCCATCCCGACAATATGGCCGCAGGTCCCGCCTCATACGGTATGACTGACACTATGGGACGTATGCACAGTGACGCTCAGTTCGCAGGTTCCTCATCAGTTCCCGCACACGTAGAGATGATGGGATTCCTCGGAATCGGAAACAACCCTATGGTGGGATGCACAGTAGCGGTGGCAGTGGATGTAGCCACAGCCCTCTCCAAATAATCAGTTGATACGAACTAATCAAATACGACCGGGGCTCGCTTCCGGTCGTTTTTTTTAACTGATAACAATCCGCCACTTTTTCAGTACTTCATAAGTTGTCTTGAATAAGAAGCTTCTCTATCCATCCGGGAATTTTCTTAGCGACATTTTCATTCAGGCGATGTCCGAACTTGTCGGACCATACAATGGAAAATCCGGCTTCCTCAAGAAGTTTTGCATTCTTTCTGGATTCGACCTGCCCGACAAGTTCGTCATCCGTGGAAAACACAGCCAGATTAATTCTGCCGGGAATTATCATATGACTATTCCTGTATTGAATGAACGTCCGCACGAGAGATTCATCGATAGTGTATTCGGTGCGTCCGTCTTCCCTTTCACAGAAAAAAGGATAAGTTCCATAACCTATCTTCCTAAGTACTTTCTCTATGGTAACGGTCGCATTACAGACTACCTTTATAGCATCCGGGGCATCAGCATAAAAAGTATAAAAACCTCCCATACTTGTCCCGGCGATGATTTCCGGAGAAAAGACTTTTACATATTCATTGATTTTCCCGATGCTTTGCTGCGGATTTTCATCAACCTCAGGGCAAATCCAATCATACTCGGGCATATATGTCAGAAATGCTGACTTGGTCGCGGATTTGGCACCGGAACCGGCTCCGTGTATATAAATACCATACTTATTCCCGCCCATACAATTTCTGCCTAATAGAGCACCATAAAAGTCAGGGCAGCGACCGCGGCACCTGCCATCGGTCCTAAGGAAGGAACCCAGGAATAGTTCCATCCGCTGTCCCACTTGCCTTTTATTCCGAGTACGGCATGGGCACAACGCGGTGCCAGGTCACGTGCAGGATTGATAGCATAACCGGTCGCACCTCCGAGTGACATACCGATGGACATAATGAGCATCGTTACAGGGAACGCACCCAGACTACCCATTCCCACTTCGGGAACGTTCTCCTTGGCGGTGAAAACCAATATAACGAAAACGAGCAGCCAAGTGCCGACCGCTTCGCAAAAGAAGTTCCTCCCCTTATTCATAATGGCAGGCATCGTACAGAACACTCCGAGTTTTGTATCAGGGTCCTCTGTGGCATCGAAATGGTCTTTGTAATAAGCATAAACCAATATAGCACCGCAAAAGCCACCCAACATCTGGGCTACGATATACCCGGCCACTTCTATCCAGGGGAAGGTTCCGGCGATGGCCAGTCCAAGTGTCACCGCAGGATTGAGATGAGCCCCGGAATAAGGCCCGGCGATGAAAACTCCACACATCACAGCCAAGCCCCACGCAAGTGTGATGACTACCCATCCGGCATTCTGTCCCTTGGATTTATTCAATGTGGTGCAGGCCACTACGCCGTCACCGAGGAGTACGAGAACCAAAGTTCCTACGAACTCAAAAATACATTTGGTCAAAAGAGTCATAATTATCTGTTGCTAAGTGTTCTGTTTATAGCATCGCTCCACCCCTTGCGGGCAGCCTCCACCTTCGCGGGAGCGACTGACGGTGTAAAGCGCTTCTCCACCTTCCACTGCTTCTTCACCTCTTCTATGTCTTTCCAAAAGCCTGTGGCAATACCTGCCAGATATGCGGCCCCAAGCGCCGTAGTCTCCGTCACCTGCGGACGAACTACAGCGGTTCCGAGGATATCTGCCTGAAATTGCATCATAAGATTATTGCGCGAAGCGCCGCCATCCACCTTCAGTTCACCGAGCGGAACCCCGGCATCCTTTTCCATAGCGGAGACAATATCCATAGTCTGGAAAGCTATGCCTTCGAGGGCTGCGCGTGCAATATGTGCCGCTGTCGTTCCCCGTGTAATCCCAGTGATGGAAGTCGGATCGTAGCCATGTCGTT
>JAZUEO010000223.1:0-5554 GCA_045640205.1 Candidatus Coprenecus sp.
AAGAAACAGATTTGGGCTGAATCCAGCACCAGCGGTGATATGCCGTTCCAGCGGGGCCCGGATATGCTCAAGAAGCGCGTAGACCGTTCCTTCGCCCTCGGCATCAACAACACTCTGCTGCACGTCTATATCACCCAGCCGAACGATGTGGTACCCGGAATCAATGCGTGGTTCGGCACAGAATTCAACCGCAGCAATACATGGTTCAGTTCTCTCAATCTTTATACTGATTATTTGAGAAGGTGCAATTACATCCTCCAGCAGGGAAGATACGTGGCGGACTTGGCCTATTTCATCGGAGAAGACGCTCCCAAGATGGCAGGTGACTGCACTCCCGAACTGCCGGAAGGATATTCTCACGACTTCATCAACGCAGAAGTGCTGCGCGACCACTCTCACATCGAGAACGGGGAACTCGTACTGGACAGCGGCATGAGGTACAAGGTACTGGTTCTTCCGGCGCAGAAGACAACGCGTCCGGAAATGCTCGAAGTCATCGCCAAACTCGTTGAAAGCGGCCTTACCGTGGTGGGACCCGCACCCGAGAAATCCCCCAGTCTGAAAAATTGGCCTGCGGCCGACAATACCGTGCGCGAACTGGCGGCAAAACTCTGGAACAGCCCCGAGGCTCCCTGTAGCACCTACGGGAAAGGCAAGGTCTATGGAAACGATATTGCCCTCGGAAAACTGCTCAATGGAATGGGCATAGAACCAGACTGCCTCGTCTCCAATGAAAATGCCATCATCGATTTCCTCCATAGAACACTCGCAGATGCCGAAGTTTATTTCCTCACCAACCAGGGTGAAGAAGCAGTCAGCACAGAACTGCACTTCCGCGATTCGGGATATTCTGAAGCTGAACTCTGGGATGCGGTGACAGGATATGTGCGGGGGCTTCCCTGTACAAAGGAGAACGGGAAGTTTAAAATATCCATCGACTTCGAAAAGAATGGCAGCGCATTCGTCATATTCCGCAAGAGGGCAAAACCGGTTCTCGCCACGTCAAGCGCAGAAAGCACAGAAATCACTTCTCCCTGGAAAGTAACATTTAATGCCGTAGCCGGCAATGAAGGTTTCTCCGTAACTTTGGACAAAGCTTGCGACTGGGCGACATCCGCTGATGAACGCATACGCTATTTCTCTGGAACGGCACACTACAGCACCACTTTCTCCCTTGATGATGCTTCCGCGAAACGCGTGGAACTGTCATTGGGAAAGGTGATGGTGGTCGGCCATGTAAAGGTAAACGGGCAGTATGCAGGCGGTGTATGGACCGCACCGTACAAGCTCGACATTACAGACTTTGTACACGAAGGGGAGAACACACTCCAGATAGACGTGACCAACAACTGGATTAACCGCCTCATTGGAGACAACAGGCTTCCCGAGAATGAAAGAGGTACCTGGACATACAGAAACCCCGGTTCAAGTGCTCCGCTACAGCAGTCCGGAATAACAGGACCGGTATGCATCATCGTAAGCAAGTGATGATGCATACCGGGCGAAATAAATATCTTTATTTCGCCCAGTCGGGAGTCATTGAGAAGATTTCGCGCAGGATAGCGGAGTCGAATTTGGCCTTGCGGTCATAAGTATAGATTCCGTTCTGCTCCTGCTCTACATCCGTCAGCTGAGTATAGCAGAAGCCGCTGATATAGTCGTATCCTACGATAACCTCTGTGAGTCCCTTCAGTCTGGTATAAAACTCGTCAAGTGATTTGGGTCCCTGTCCATATCCCCACGAATCGGAGGCGTATTGCTCGATTACCCACTTGATGCCGCCATATTCATCCAGAAAATAAGGCTGACCCGCATAAGGACATTCACATTCCTGCTTCAACGTAGGCACAGTGCCATCGGTATGGGGCGCTATATCTCCAGCCAAATCATCAGCTTCCTGATTATATCTGTGGTATGACCAGATATCTGTCTTGACGTGATAACCGCCGCTGGCATCGTGAACAGGGCGATAATCGATTTTATGGGTCAAGTCATAAGCATCCGTAAGGAGACGGTCGTGGATTCGCGCTTTGTCCGGGTCCGAAGGTCTGTCCCAGGTTTCATTGAAAGGAGTCCAAACGATAATGGAAGGATGGTTCCGGTCACGTTCAACGATATCCTCCCACTCAGAGAGGAAATTGCGTGCACCGATTTCATTGTTGACATCAAATCCCCAGCTGGATGACTCGCCCCAAGTAAGATAACCGAGTTTGTCCGCCCAGTAATGGAATCTCTCCTCAAATACTTTCTGGTGCAGGCGTGCACCGTTGAACCCAACGGCCATACTCATTTCGATATCCGCCTTGAGGGCTTCATCACTGGGAGCAGTCCAGATTCCTTCCGGATAAAATCCCTGATCTAGCACGAAACGGAGGAACACGGGTTTATTGTTCAAGTATAGGCGATTGCCTTCGATGTGCACTTTACGCATTCCCGCATATGAAGAAACGGCATCCACTACGGCACCTGAGGCATCGAGCACCTCATACTTCACATCATAGAGGAAAGGAGATTCAGGAGACCAGGTTTTGGCTTTCTTCACCGGGACCACTACTGTCTGAGGCGAAGAGGCTTTGCAAGTTTTGGAAGCGACTACCTTGCCCCCGTCAAGAACACTGACACGGAACTGAAGCCCGTTTTCAAGAGCATAGAATGAAGGCTCGAAAACAAAACTGGAATTGTCCAAATCGGGTTTCACATACACGTTTCTGAGTCCGCAGGGAGCGACAGCTTCCATCCAGACCGTCTGCCAGATACCGGTGGTACGTGTGTAAAGGCAGCCGTACGATGCATAAGCGGGACTCTGCTTGCCAAGAGCCTGCACACGTGAACGTGCGTCATCTTCGACCTGAAGGACGATATTGGCAGTCTCACCGGCCTTTACATAACGGGTGATTTCAAAATCGAACGACGACATTCCACCCCAGTGGCGTCCGGCTACCTGCCCGTTCACATAAAGGACGCAATAGTAATCCACGCCGCCGAAATGCATTACGATGCGGCGACCATCCCACGACCCAGGAATATCGACCTTGCGTTGATACCACATACCATCGATAAAGTCCTTGTACCCGACCCCGGAAAGTTCGCTCTCGGGACAGAAAGGAACATTGATGCTGCCTTCGAAGCCTTCGGATACGGAAAAGCCTCTCTCGGCACCCGTTCTCGCGAAGTCGAAGGTATAGGACCAGGTACCGTTGAGGTTAATCCAGTCAGTGCGTTCGAACTGAGGTCGCGGAAACTCGGGCCTTGGAATAGCAGTGGCCTGAACTGAGATGAAAAGTGACGAAATCAGCGCCACGAAAAAAAATGTCTTCTTCATAGTATATATTAAGTATTAGTTTAATGCATTCGTTTAATTGGAGCTATCGCAGGGGGACCCTTGGTCCCATCCGGTCAAATCCGACAGAAGTGATACCATATTCAGCGAGCACTTCGTCAGAAATCCAGTACTCCAGGCCCTGTCCGCTGTCTTCCATTATGAAGGTATTGTCTTCGCTGACGATGTTGACTCCCCTGGTTATAAGCTCCGGAGTATTCACGACAAGATTTCCCTTCAGATAGTTCCGATTAACAAGTTCCCTGTCGAAAACGTGGGCGATATCAGGATATCTCTCCAGATAAAGTTTACCCATAGGTGTAAGAGCGTCCATCTCAGGCGTCAGCCCCAGTACGGCACAGTCGTTCTCACTTCTTTCAAACCAGATATCAGCATCCCAAGCTGTATGACTCAAGGCATATGTACAATCATAGAATATGTTCCCGGTAATCAGGTTATCCTGGCCCCCGTGAATCTGCACACCGCCGAAACCGCGGCTGCCGCAATGGTTGAAGACATTGCCCTCGACAAGCATTCCCGATATACGGTCATCAAAACGCACACCTCCGGCTATATTATCCTTGGGGTCACCGATGTTATGGAAATAATTGTGACATATTCTGATACCGCGGAAATTGTAATTATTGAAGATATCGATGCCTCCCTGGTCATCACTTTCAAGCACCAAATCCTCAAAACGGTTGTATTCGACGAGTATATCGTTCCCGTCCAGACGCAGTGCGGAAGACGGACAATTCCGGAACAGGTTGTGGGTAATTGTCAAGCCACACCCACCGAAGCGGATACAAGGCTGGTATGTCTTACGGTACAGCGAAAGGGTTTCCATAGTACAATCTGATACTTCGAAACCGGCAGGTTCCAACGTCGTGCGGTCACCGCCTTGAAGAATAATGCCGGCACACCCGAGTTCCGCCATACGGCAATGAAGGAATTTATGACCGCTGCCTCCATTGATAACAGCGACATCCTGAGCGAACCTGAAGAAAGAACAGTTTTTAAAAACGACATCACTGCCTCCGTCCACCTTAACCGCTCCACCACGTCCCCCATACATTTCTATCCCTGCGACGCAGATATCGGAACAGTTCGAGAATGTCATCATAGCTTCACCTGAAAAAGATGAAACACTTGTGCCTTCTCCATCGAAACCATCAGGGGCATACCATAAAAGTTTTCCTCTCCTCCGGTCGACCCAGTACTCACCGGGACTGTCCAGTTCGCATAGCAGATTAACACCACGGAAACGACATCCATCGCGATATCCGTACGGGCTTTTCTCTCCATCTATCGTCATCGATTTCGAGACCGTATCGATGCTGACCGGGTTATACATATCGAACCAGTCAAATCCCCAATACCCATGCAGGAAGGGTGCATCCTCTTCAGCCCATCTGTCCATACGGGCATCCACATACTCGAGATGCGGTTCCACATAGGTATTCCCCAGATATGATGGATACGGAGTCTTGCCCAAAGCACGTCCTGCGTACGCGAAACCTTCATCAGGCCAGCGGGACAAGGTCTGGCGCTTTCCATTGTAATAGAAATCAAAACGGTTCCTGTCACCTGCCACAACGCCCGGGTCTGTGATTCCGGCAGCCTGCAGGTCGGTTTCCAGCACATTCTCAGGACAAGGCAGAACAGTCATTACAGCGGAATCGCTGAGTTTCTGCCACGTCCCCGTTTTCTTCTCACCCGAAAAGGCCGCTGCCGCATCATCCGCAGCCCGAATCACCAGTGGACCCGAAAACATACTGCCATCAATGGCCAGCACCTTGGTGATGGGATATTCACCTTCCTCAAGAATAATCTCCACAGCAGCACCACAGTGGGACAGAGACCATACCGAAGCCTTCTCCAAAGCAGTTTGAACAGTCGCAATAGGTGACATCTTAGTTCCCTTCGCGCAGTCATCTCCATCCGGGCTGACATAGACACGGAATGGAGAGCAAGCAACAGTAGCCATAACTACGGCAGATACTAAGAAAAACCTGATACACTTCATAGTCATTTTATAAGTCTTACTTCTCTCAAGTTTCGCAAGTGAATAACTATATCGTGGTTACCATACTCACACATATAGCATATAGTCATAAACAAAAATAGACAAATAATCTCGGGAGTTTGACACATAAAATCTGAGATTTTTTTGAAAATATTTGAAAAAGAGGCCTCGAGCCTCTTTTTTTTGTCAAATTTAGTTTGTATCTTTGT
>JAZUEO010000224.1:0-3258 GCA_045640205.1 Candidatus Coprenecus sp.
CGGAAAGATGTCAGCTATTAGAATCTGCAAATGTAGCGAATCTTTAATGATGCTCAGAGTCCGGTCGCGAAATAATCATAATAATTTTTTAATTACTGGAAACTGGAGTTGATTATATTTGCGGAAATTTTGAAAACATATTTTACCGTTTTATGAAAAAATTATTCCTTACTTTGGTGGCCGCTATGGCATTGGCATTTTCAGCGAATGCTCAGTTCTATGTGGGAGGTTCTTTTGGTCTCAGTGTTAACTCTACAAAAGATCATACCAGTTCTTCTTTTTATTTGAATCCTGAATTCGGATACGATTTCAACGATAAAATCGCAGCCGGCGCCAGAGTCAGCCTTTCAGGCTCTCCGTTTGCTTTTTCGGTGGATCCTTATTTCCGTTGGAAATTCACAAAAGTCAACAGCACCAAGTTTTTTACTGACGCTATGGTTTCATTAGGAACAGCTGACAAGAATTTTATGTGGGGATTATCCCTTCAGCCCGGTATTTCATTTGATATTACCCCAAGGTTGAGTTTCGTAACCCGCATTGCGGCCATTGGAGTTCGTGGCGTGGAGAATTCAACTGCATTCCATCTCAATTTGTTTAACGGGGCTTCTATCGGAATTTTCTATCATTTCTAGCAGAGGGTGTGCCCTATGTATCAAAAAGCCTCGGATGTCCGAGGCTTTTTTGGTACAGATAATCTGTTCTGAGAAGCTTCTTAAGCGACTTCAAAAAAAATCAGCCTTCGTGAATGGTCGTTATTTCAGTTCCGAGGGAATTTCGTGGAGTCGGATAATCGAGGCGCCCTGTTCCAGAGCGAGCAGGAACGCCCGACGGGACTGCTCCTCGAAGAGACGGAGACGCTTACCTGAAAGACCGGCATTTACATCTTCAAGAGTCAGTCCGATGGGTTCGTAAATCATTCTCTTTCGTGAATAGCCCACCAGGACGGGGCGTTCGAAAACCATAAACTCGGAACAGCGGGAAAGCAGTTCCCAATTCTGTTCCGCACTTTTCCCGAATCCCAGTCCGGGGTCCAGTATCCATTCCGACAGACCGGCTTCGGCGGCTTTGGCTGCGAAGCCTTCAAAATAGCGGAGAACAGCCGCCATCACCGTTTCTTCCTTTTGTGCCGCCGGAGAGTTTCGGACAGCCTTGGGATTATGAGTAGCCACGTAACTGAGACCGTTTTTTGCGGCCAAGACCAGCATTTCGTCCAGTTCACAGCCGACGGCATCGTTGATGATTATTTTTCCGGCAGTTTCCATAGCCCTGCGGGCAATGTCGCTACGGAATGTATCTATGGAAAGAGGAATATCCCCGAACTCCCTGCGGAAAGCATATAGCATAGAAGAAAGTCTCTTCCATTCTATTTCGGCGGAAACAGGCTCGGAACCGGGGCGGGTGGAACACGCACCGATATCGATTATGTCTGCACCGTCGTGCAGGAGTCTTCCGATTCTGCAAAGGGCATCCTTCAGGTCGGGGAAATACCCTTCTTCATCAGAAGATGCGATTCCTGCGGATGTTGTTCTGAAGGGTGCTGAAAAGGAATCGGGGGTAAGATTTACGATACCCATAAGAGAAACCTTACGCCCCGAGTATGTAATCATCGTGCTATGAAATTTTCCACATCGTCGATATGGTAGGGGATAATCTTTTTACCGAGAACGCAGCAGCCGGTTTCAGTTATGAGAATATCATCTTCGAGGCGTATTCCGCCGAAATCCTTGTAGGTTTCGAGCAGGTCGTAATTGATGAAATCCTTGTGAAGGCCTTCGGCACGCCATTTGTCAATCAGTGCAGGAATGAAATATATGCCCGGCTCATCTGTAAGAACCCATCCGGGGCGGACGCGTCGGCCACATCGCAGACAATTGGTTCCGAACTGTTCTGAGGGGCGGACTTCATCGTCGAAGCCGACGTAAATCTGTCCCAAACCCTCCATATCGTGAACGTCCATTCCCATCATATGGCCAAGGCCATGCTGCAGGAACATCGCGTGGGCTCCAGCCTGAACGGCTTCTTCGGTATCACCTTTCATCAGTCCGAGTTCTTTCAAGCGGTCTGTCATCAGGCGGCATACGTCAAGATGCATATCCATCCACTTCTTGTCGGGATGGACTGTGTCGATAACCAGGTCGTGGCAGGCTTCGACGATAGAGTATATTTCTTTCTGACGGGTAGTGAACTTACCGCTTATGGGAGTGACGCGGGTATTGTCCGAGCAGTAATTTCCAAGGGTCTCTGCGCCTGCGTCACACAGCATAAGACGGCCCTCCTCCAAGGGACGCAGCGATGAATTTCCGTGGAAAATCTCTCCGTGCATACTGACGATGGAATTGAAGGAAACCTTTGCTCCCAAGGAGCATACTATCCCTTCCATCAGGCCGGCAATGCTCTTTTCGGAGACTCCGGGGCGGCAAGCCTTCATAGCGGCTGTATGCATCTGATACCCGATGTCCATAGCCTTTTCGATTTCAGCCACTTCTTCGTCAGACTTGACGGAACGCATATCCACTACAGCCTTGATGAAAGGGACAGAGGCATTCCTGCGGACCTCAAGGGGGTGAATGCCGAGAAGGTCCCCTATCTGAATCATCAGGTCGTGTCGGCACGGAGGAAGATAGTGAATCGTCTGTCCTGATTTGACGGCATTGTCCACCAGTGTCTTAAGAAAACTCATTGGAGCGGAATGCCCTATGCCTGCTTCTTCTGCCAGTTCCTGGACAGAAGGGACAAATCCGGTCCAGATGACATCTTCTATGTCGATATCATCACCTATAAGATATTCACGGTCATTGTCTATGTCAATGACCCCCACCAATGCTTCACGCTCCTGGGCGAAATAGTAGAGGAACGAACTGTCCTGACGGAAGACATACCCGTTGGCTGGATAATTGGCCGGAGCATCATTGTGCCCGAAAACAAGACAAAGACCGCCGCCCAGTCTTTTTTTCAGTTCCGAGCGGCGGGCTATATAGGTGGATTTTTTGAAAAGCATATCAGAAGTTTTCTTTGTGAAGTTCGAAATATGCCTGGGGATGGTCGCAGACAGGGCAGCGCTCGGGAGCGTTGGTGCCTACTACGATGTGACCGCAGTTACGGCATTCCCATACCTTGACTTCCGATTTGGCGAAAACCTGTGCAGTCTCGATGTTTTTGAGAAGGGCACGGTAGCGTTCTTCGTGACGCTTTTCGATGGCGGCTACGCCGCGGGATTTCTCAGCCAGTTCCTTGGAGCCTTCTTTCTCAGCCGTTTCC
>JAZUEO010000225.1:0-2446 GCA_045640205.1 Candidatus Coprenecus sp.
CTATTCCACAGCCCCGACGAACTACTTGGGTGAAGTTGATTGCTTCCATTGTATATCCTTAACTTTGATTCGACACCAAAGTTAAGGATAAGTCCCATTTTCATTCTCGCGGACGACTTAAAAAGTCATGGATGTTTCATACCTTGATTCTATTTCATCAGTTCCTTGATAACTGTAAACAGATTGGACGCGAACATATCGATGGCAATGGCGATAAGCAAAACTCCGAAAAATTTCCTGATGATGAATACGACATTGCTTCCCAGCAGTTTGCCAAGTTTATCAATATATTTCAACGTCACATATGCGATAATCATATTCATTTCCAAAGCTATGAGGATATTGACCGTGTCATATTCCGCACGAAGTGTCAGGATAGTGGTCAGAGCACCCGGACCCGCTATCAGAGGGAATGCTATCGGCACCACTGAGGCACCGGATTCCATATTGGAGTCATACTTTATGATTTCCACCCCGAGAACCATTTCGAAAGCCACTATCATAAGAACTATGGAACCGGCTATCGCGAAAGTTTCTATATCAACGTTGAAAAGGTTCAAGATACCTGTCCCCGCGAAGAAAAATACCAGAAATATGGCCGTCGATGCCAGACTGGCTTCAGAGGCCTTAATCGGCTTTCCTGCCTGTTTGAGTCCCAGAAAAATAGGTATGGACCCCGTTATGTCAATAATGGCAAGCAGGACCACGAATACGCTCATTATCTCTACCAAATCTATGTGTCCCATATTTGATGGAATTTTGTGCAAATGTAATATCTTTGCGTCAAAGAGAAAAGATATGATCGCTCATAAAAACATATTAACCGTCCTGTGCTCACTTCTCCTCTGCATTAATGCCGCAGCCGCCCACGTAGAATGGAAGGTATCGGTAAAAAATATGGATGAAGGATTATGGGAAATCACCGCCACGGCCGCCATAGAAAAAACTTGGCACATTTACGACCTCGGTCCCTACGAAAACGGACCCTTCCCCACCTCGATGAAGTTTGAATTGCCGGAAGGCGTTACAGTCGAAGGGGAAATAGTTCCATCTAAAAAATCGCACCGCACCTATGATGAAACATTCGGAATGGAAATCGGCTGGTGGGAGGATGAAATCAGTCTCAGCGGGAAACTCAAATGCGACGTTCCCGGAAATACAGTAAAAGTCTATATGGAGTGGATGGCCTGCGATGCCGGAAGTTGCACTCCGCCCGATGAATGGGAAACAGTAATCACACTGTCGGATGAAATCTCACCTGCGGAGAGCGGTACTGTCCAGACACCTGAGACGGACGACGGCAACGGACTGCTGGCTTTAATCATAGAGGCCATTCTCTGGGGACTTGCCGCGATTCTCACACCCTGTGTATTCCCCATTATCCCTATGACTGTAAGTTTCTTTCTCAAAGGAAATTATGCAGTTTCGCGCAATAAGCTCCGCGCCCTTGTATATGGCATCTTCATCATCATCCTTTACACAGTCCCCATCGCCATCATCATCCTGAGCACCAAATTCATAGGAGGGGATACCATAACCGCCGACATCTTTAACTGGCTGGCTACTCACTGGATTCCGAACGTCCTTTTCTTCCTGGTATTCATGGCCTTCGCAGCATCATTTTTCGGAGCTTTCGAAATCGTGCTTCCATCATCCATCCAGAACGGCAGCGATGCACAAGTGGACAAGAGAAAAGGTCTCGGAAGCATCTTTTTTCTGGCACTGACACTGGTACTGGTTTCTTTTTCCTGCACGGGTCCGATAGTCGGCACGGTTCTCATCAAATCCACCTCAGGTGAATTCTGGGTTCCGATAGTCACAATGTTCGCCTTCTCGGTGACATTCTCCCTTCCGTTTGTCATCTGTGCCCTTTTTCCCTCACTGATAAAGAAACTTCCCAAAAGCGGAAGCTGGCTGAACACGGTGAAAGTAACCCTCGGCTTCATAGAAATAGCCCTCGGTTTCAAATTCCTTTCCACTGCAGACCAGGTCTATCACTGGGGACTCCTTGACAGAGAAGTGTATCTCGCAATATGGATAACAATATTCACCCTTCTCGGTTTCTATCTTCTGGGCAAATTGAAATTCAAAAACGATTCGGAAATCCGCTACATCAGTCTTGAGAGACTGACATTGGCCATAATTGATTTCACGTTCGTGGTCTATATGCTCCCCGGAATGTGGGGAGCACCGCTCAAGGCTCTTTCGGGCTACCTTCCACCTTTGGAAACGCAGGATTTCATAATAGAAATGTCCCCTGCTGCCGCCATCGACTCATCCACCCCTTCAGAAAGCACCCCGTCACCGGGAAAAGGGAAATACAGCGAATTTCTGAAATTACCCCTCGGACTACAGGGATTCTTCGACCTTGAAGAAGCCCGCAGTTATGCCGCCCTGACCGGCAAGCAGGTATTTATCGATTTCACCGGGCACGGATGCGTCAATT
>JAZUEO010000226.1:0-9196 GCA_045640205.1 Candidatus Coprenecus sp.
CAACCTCTCCATGATATCAGATTCATTGGGCGAGATGTTGACAGAAAAATATTCCAATGCGGTGCATTCCGAGTTGGAAAAACATAATTTCAATTATTTGACTTTCCAAGTGAGTTCGGAGGGTGGAGGAATAGTTCCTTCATACGCATTGTATTCTTCAAATCTGAATCAGATGCCTTCGATGCAGCGATCTTCGATTCTTCCTTTCGGGAATGGCAATGATGATATCGATACAGTCAGCGTGAACATTCCGCAGGGTCCGTTCGATGTAGTGGATTTCAGGAGCGGAAAGAACAATACTTTAGAGCAACTGCCTGACAATAGTCTCCGTCTTATGGATAATAGGGGAAGGGAACTGTGGAAGATTCCGTTTGACGGGCCTCTGTGCGGGAGTGTCATACAGATTGATTATTTGAAAAATTCGAAGCTTCAGATGCTTATGGCATCGGGCGATAAGATATATTTATTGAGTCGGCTTGGGAAAGCGGTCAAACCGTTCCCCATCGAAACGGGAAAGGAAATACTGCTGGGACCTGTAGTATTTGATTTCAAATCGGACAAAGATTACATATATGGAGTCCTGCACACGGACAATACAGTCAGGTTTTATGACAGAGACGGAAATAAAGCGGGAGGATATGGAGAGATTACCGCCTCCGAAACGATATTGTCCATACCGGAACCGGTAATGGTCGGAGACAATATGTGCTGGGTGGTGAGGACGTGCAGACAAACATTGATAGTCAATACCCAGGGAATTCCGGTGGCCAATTTCAATAGAAAACGCCGCCTTGCTCCAGACACGGCGGTCGAGGTGTTTTCACCACAGGAACTGCTTGTCACCAATCACGAGGGTAAACAATTTATCCTCAATGTCGTAACAGGAAATTTCAGCAAACAATAATAGTCGCATTATGTACATATTCAGGAGACTGCTTTCGTACGCTAAACCATATTCACGTTTCTGGCCTGCATATCTGGTACTTTCGATACTTTCCGTAGTGTTCGGAGTGGTCAATTATGCCATGATACAGCCTTTGCTTGACGTATTGTTCGATCCTGAAGCCGTGGAGAAGTATATGGGTCCCATACCTCCATTCTCACTTTCAGTGGAATGGGCTGAAACGGTGTTCAAATATTATCTGACACGGATAATGGAGAACAACGGCATCTTGAAAGCGCTTCTGTTCGTCTGTTTTATCCTGATTCTGGCCTCTTTCCTCTCAAATCTGACGAGATTCCTTTCCCAGAAGGTTTTGGTCAATATGAAAACCTACATTATGAAGAATATCAGAACAGACCTGTTCTGCAAGATAACCAGAATGAATGTGGGATATTATACTGACAAACGCAAGGGAGACATCCTCTCCAGTATCACCAATGATGTCAACGAAGTCCAGAATTCCATCGCCAGCAGTTTTCACATAATATTCCGTGAGCCTCTTCTGATAATAGGTTTTCTGGCCGGTCTTTTCTATATGTCGCCCAAATTAACCCTTGTCACACTGCTGACTCTGCCTATCTCGGCTTTGGTTATCGGAGGCGTGAGCCGGAAACTGAAACGTGGAGCGACTATAACACAGTCCCTCCTCGGTTCCATTATCAGTCAGTTTGAGGAAGCTATTTCCGGAGTGAGAATCATCAAGGCTTTCAATGCGCAGAATTATGTGATGAACCGCTTCGAAACCACAAACGAACAACACAAATCAGTAAGCAATTCGATTTTCACCCGGCAGGAACTGGCCTCTCCCATGTCTGAGTTCCTGGGTATTTCAGTCGCGGCCGGGGTTCTGTTTTATGGAGGGTATCTCCAGATGAAGGGGGAATTGGGAATGTCCCTGTCCATGTTCGTGACTTATATCGCTTTTTATTGGCGTGTTCTGGAACCATCCAAAGCCATAGCGAATGCTTATGCCAACATTCAACGCGGACTTGTCTCCGGGAAACGCATTCTGGACATTCTGGACGTGGCACCCAGTATAAAAAAAGCTGAAAATCCCATCCACATCTCATCAGTTAACGATAGGATAGAATATAGGAATGTATCGTTCAAATATGCTAACGATATGGTATTGCGCGACATAAGCTTTACTTTGAAAAAAGGAGAAATGCTGGCTGTGGTAGGACCGTCCGGATCCGGAAAATCGACACTCGCCGACCTTCTTCCCCGCTTCTATGACGTTTGCGAAGGGTCCATTACCATCGATGGCATAGACATAAGGCAATACTATCCGAAGGAACTTATTTCTCTGATGGGAGTCGTGACCCAGGAATCGATACTTTTCAACGATACCGTCTATAATAACATTACCTTCGGAATGGAGAATGTGCCCCGTGAGAAGGTGATTCAGGCAGCCAAAATAGCCAACGCCGATGAGTTTATCGTTCAGATGGAGAATGGGTATGATACGAATATAGGTGACAGGGGTTCCAAACTCTCAGGCGGTCAAAGACAGCGGCTTGCCATAGCGCGCGCAGTTTTGAAGAATCCTCCGATTCTGATATTGGATGAAGCTACTTCCGCTCTGGATACAGAGAGCGAACGCTTGGTTCAGGATGCATTGACCAAACTGATGAAGAACCGAACCTCCATTGTAATCGCACACAGACTTTCCACTATTCAGTATGCAGATGAAATATTGGTTGTCAAGGAAGGTTCCATTATCGAGAGAGGCAGTCATTCCGAATTGATAAATGCTGGCGGAATGTATCGCCATTTATGTGAAATGCAGACATTTTGATGACAATGGCTGAAAATAAATCATTCAATAAAATCCTGGAAAACAGTTTCAAGACGAACTGGAATTTTCCTGCATTGTCAGATTATCACGGTAATACGCTTTACTATCGTGACGTGGCATTGAAAATCGAAAAACTTCATATCGTTTTCGAGGCTGCCGGACTCAAGCCTGATGACAAGGTGGCATTGTGTTCACGGAATCAAGCCCATTGGGGAGTCTGTTTTCTGGCAGCTCTTACATATGGTGCGGTTCCTGTGCCTATAATGCATGAGTTCAAGAGCAGCAGCATCCATTTTCTGGTAAATCATTCAGAGTCCAAAATCCTCTTCGTAGGAAGTGGCATCTGGGAAGGTCTCAATCAGAGTGAGATGCCAGGGCTGGCGTGTGTGGTCAGTATGGAGGATTTTTCCTTATTGGGAGATGTCCCTTCCAATCTGAAAGAAACCTATGATACATTGAATGTCCTTTTCGGACAGAAATTTCCGCGTGATTTCGATACAGATTCCATAAATTATTATTCGGATAAGCCTGAGGAACTGGCTTTGATAAATTATACTTCCGGTACTTCCGGATTCTCGAAGGGGGTTATGATTCCATATCGGGCTCTGTATTCAAATTATCTTTTCGCCGAATGGTCCCAGCCTCAGATGAAATCAGGTGAAAATGTCGTGGCGATGCTGCCTTCTGCCCATATGTACGGGATGATGTATGAATTTCTGTTGCCCATAGCGAAAGGAGGACACGTTCATTTCCTTACCCGTTTGCCGACTCCCAAAATCATAATGGATTCGATGGCGGAACTCAAACCCTCGTATGTGATATCCGTCCCCCTGGTCATAGAGAAGATTTACAAGAAACAGCTTGAACCGATTATCAAAAAGTATGGCTTGAAGTATCTGCTTCATTTCCCGTTCCTTGAAAAAGCCATCAAGACGAGAATCGTCAATGAACTGGATGGTGTGTTCGGAAATCATTTCTCTGAAATCATTATCGGAGGTGCGGCATTCAATAAGGAAGCCGAAGCCTTCTTCAAGAGTGTCGGATTCCGTTATACTGTCGGGTATGGAATGACGGAATGTGCCCCGATTATCACTTATGCAAGGTGGAATGAACTGAAACTCTTTTCCTGCGGGAAAGCCGCTCCCCGTATGGAAGTCAAAATTGACAGTCCCGATCCCGTTCACATACCGGGAGAAATTATGACAAGGGGAGAGAATGTTTTTTTGGGGTATTACAAGAATGAAGAGGCGACGCGCGCGGCCTTTACGGAAGACGGATGGTTTCGTACCGGAGATCTCGGTGTTATGGATGAAGAAGGCTATCTGTTTATTAAGGGGCGTTGCAAAAGTATGATACTGGGGGCCAATGGCCAGAATATCTATCCTGAGGAGATAGAGAACCAATTGAACAATATGCCTTACGTTTCGGAGACTCTCGTGATAGACGATCACGGGAAGCTTGTCGCCTTGATTTTCCCTGATGCGGACAGGGTCGCATCGGAGTCTCTCACGTCGGAACAGCTCTTGCAGAAACTGCAGGAATGTGTAAGGGCTTACAATGATTCTGAAGCGGCATTCAATAAAATTTCGTCGATAGAAATATTCCCCGAGGAGTTTGAAAAAACTCCGAAAAGAAGTATAAAACGGTATCTATATCAGAGACAGGATGGATGACAAACAGTATAAGTTTGACAGGAATTATCTTGATATGGCCAGAATCTGGGCTACGAATTCCTATTGTAAACGGCGTCAGGTCGGAGCGCTCATCGTCAAGGACAAGATGATTATTTCCGATGGATATAATGGGACTCCGTCAGGTTTTGAAAATGTCTGTGAAGATGAAGAAGGGAAAACCAAGGCTTATGTCCTTCACGCAGAGGCGAATGCCATCACGAAAGTAGCCAAGTCGGGCAACAGCAGTCTTGGTGCGACTCTTTATGTCACAGCCGCACCTTGTATCGAATGTGCGAAACTTATTATTCAGGCAGGAATAAGAAGGGTCGTTTATCATGACGAATATAGGGTAAGGGATGGTATCGACCTGCTGGAAAGGGTAGGGATAGAAGTTTGCAAATTGTAGAATATGAATCATAATTGGAGGATAGTCAGGAAAATTCTGTTCTGGATGGTTCTGGTGCTTTTGGGTGCATCTGTTTCGAGGATTTTTTACGGCGTCAGGAACAGGAACTTTGAGATAGGCCTTCGTAATTGGGCCAAGATTAATCTGATACTGAATCAGATAGATAATAATTACGTCGATTCGATAGATAAACGTCAATTCTCGGAAAAGATCATTCCCCTCATTATGAGTGAGTTGGACCCGCATTCCGTGTATATGCCCCCGCAGATTCTTCAGGAAGCGGAAGATGAATTGCAGGGACATTTCGACGGCATCGGGATAAGCTTCAATGTTCCAAATGATACAGCCATAGTAATCAGTATTATCGCCTCCGGTCCTTCGGAACGGGCCGGGCTGATGACGGGTGATAGAATCATAAAGATACAGGGCAATACAGTGGCCGGTGTGGGGATACCTCAGGATTCGTTGGTGAAATTGATGCGGGGTCCTTCGGGAACAGAGGTGAATCTGGATATTTTGAGAGATGGAGAAATAGTCCCATTCACAATAATAAGGGATAAGATACCCGTGAAAAGTGTGGATGTGGCATATATGATAAATGATACGACAGGATACGTGAAGCTTTCCAAATTCACGCGGACAAGTTATGCTGAATTTATGTCAGTGGTTCCGGGAATGTTGGACAAGGGGATGAAGAAACTCCTCTTCGATTTAAGGGATAATTCGGGAGGTTATCTGGACCAGGCTCTTCTTCTTTCGAATGAGTTTCTGGCGAAAGATGAAATGATAGTTTATATGGAAGGAAGGCATCGTCCGCGGCAGGAGTTTACCGCCGATGGCTCCGGTAGTTGCAGGGGCGTGAATCTCTATGTGCTGATAAATGAAAATTCGGCCTCTTCGAGCGAGATTCTGGCGGGTGCCATTCAGGATAATGACAGGGGAACGGTAATCGGGCGCCGCTCATTCGGGAAAGGGCTTGTACAGGAGCCGGTTTATTTTTCCGACAAGTCCGGAATCAGATTGACCGTTGCACGCTATTATACTCCTACCGGGCGTTGTATTCAGAGACCGTATGAA
The DNA here is from genome assembly GCA_045640205.1 of Candidatus Coprenecus sp. GTDB lineage: Bacteria > Bacteroidota > Bacteroidia > Bacteroidales > UBA932 > Minthomonas. The sequence goes on from JAZUEO010000226.1 coordinate 5,898, forward strand.
AAAGGGAAGGAGGATTATATGTTCGACATATATGAAAGGTATCAGCACGGAGAGATGATGGATGTGGACAGCATCCCTCACAATGATTCCCTGAAGTTTGTCACCAAAAAGGGAAAGATTGTTTACGGCGGAGGCGGTATCATCCCCGATATATTCGTCCCGATAGATACTGTCGGAGTCACCGACTTGCTGGTCAAAATCAACAAACAGTCTCTTCAGATGAAGTATGCTCTCGAATTCTCTGACAGATTCCGTGGAGAACTCAGAGATATAAAGGATTTGAAATCATTGGAATCGCTGTTCCGAAAGGTGAATCTTGAGAACGATTTCAAGACATTCATCCAGTCAAGAGGCATCGCCATACCGCAGAAGGAATGGGAAATATCGGGCGATATAATAATGACTCAGGTCAGAGCCATCAGCGGACGTTATTCCAGCCTTGACGACAATGCATTTTATCCGATTTATTCGGAAATCGACAATGTGATTCAAAAGGCTGTTATGGCAGAATGAGCATAGCGTCGCCGTATGTGCCGAAAGAGTAGCCTTCCTTAATAGCCACCTTGTAGGCTTTCATAACATATTCATAACCCCCGAAGGCTGTCGCACTCATCAACATCGTGGAGTAAGGCAGATGAAAATTGGTTATCATCGCATCTGCGATGCGGAATCTGTAGGGCGGGAATATGAACTTGTTAGTCCATCCGTCGAAAGGTTTCAGTTCATTGGTAGTGGTGACGGGGGTCTCGATGGCACGTGTCACCGTGGCGCCGACAGAGAAGACGCGGTGCCCCTGACGGTGAGCGTTGTTTATCATTTCGGCTGTGGATTCCGATATGATGGCCTGCTCTGAATCCATCTTGTGCTTGGACAAATCTTCAACATCTACCTTGCGGAAATGCCCCAGTCCTATGTGAACGGTCGCGAAACACTTGTCAACACCTTTTATTTCCATCCTTTTGAACAGCTCGCGGCTGAAATGGAGGCCGGCGGCAGGTGAGGAAACCGCACCTTCCTGCGATGCGAAGATGGTTTGGAATCTTTCTTCATCTATAGTTTCTGCCCTGGGACGTATCCATGTCGGTACGGGCATTTCTCCCATACTGTACAGGGTGCGTTTGAATTCTTCGTAACTTCCGTCAAACAGGAAGCGGAGTGTCCTGCCACGGGAGGTGGTATTGTCTATGACTTCCGCTACGAGTGAATCATTCTCTCCGAAATAGAGTTTGTTACCGATTCTGATTTTTCGGGCGGGATCGACGAGAACATCCCAGAGTCTCTGGTCTTTGTTCAGTTCCCTGAGAAGGAACACTTCGATTTCTGCTCCGGTCTTTTCTTTGTTTCCTCTCAAACGTGCGGGGAAAACCTTGGTGTCATTCAGAACGAAGACATCACCTTCGTCACAGTAGTTGATTATGTCCTTGAAAAGTTTGTGCTCGATTTTCCCGTTGGTCTTGTGCAGAATCATCAAACGGCATTCATCTCTGTAATCCGTCGGGTATTTGGCGATGAGTTCCAGAGGCAGGTTATAGTTGAATTGTGATAGTTTCATACTTTATTATACGTATGATATCTGAAAAAGTTTCAGGAGATGGTAAATTTATCTGTCCGAATACAGCCGGATGAAATCATCCATTTCCATACAGTCCTCCAGTTTGAAATCTCCGGAGCCCGTTCTGGTCAGTGACGTCAGATGCGCACCGCTTTCAAGAGCCAGTCCCAAATCTCTGGCAAGAGCCCGTATGTACGTGCCTTTGCTGCATTGTACGCGAAGTGTGATTCCGGGAAGGTCGAACTTCATCAATGATATATCGTAAATTTCTATGGACGAAGGCTTCAGTTCTATTTCTTCACCGCTTCTGGCTCTTTCGTATGCCCGCATTCCATCTACGTATTTCGCGGAGAATACAGGGGGGTATTGCTCCTGCGGGCCAATGAACGATTTCAGGACGTTTTCCACTCTTTCCGGAGTGATGTGCTCATAGGGGTAAGTGGCATCAATCTCCTTTTCCAGATCAAAGGATGGCGTGGTGGCTCCGAAACGTATTTCCGCGACATATTCTTTTCTTCCTGCCTGGATGACTTCAGCCGATTTGGTGGCTCTGCCTGCGCACAGGATGAGAATCCCGGTGGCCAGAGGATCCAGTGTCCCTGCGTGCCCCACCTTGAGTTCACCGTGGAAGTGACGTTTAAGAGTGAATTTGACTTTTCTCACCACATCAGCGGAGGTCCACCTATATGGCTTATTGAATACCAGAAGGAATCCTGACCTGTATTTTTCGATGTCCCTTTCCAAAGGGGTGACGTGGGTTTTGTCGAGAATAGGAAATTCAGGAGGGGTCATTGCGCGCAGGGGATTTTTTCGATTCTTCTCTGGTGCCTTCCTCCGTCAAAGGTCTCTTTCAGGAAAGTGGCAGTAATACTTATGGCCTCGTCAGAAGTGATGAAGCGGGCCGGCAAGGTGAGGATATTGGCATCATTGTGGTGGCGGGCCAGGGACGCGAGCTCTTCGTTCCAGCACAGAGCCGCCCTGACCTCCCTATGTTTGTTCAAGGTCATGGATATTCCGTTCCCCGTTCCGCACAAGCCTATTCCGAATTCGATGTCTCCCCTGGCCAGACTTTCCGCCAGCGGGTGAGCGACGTCCGGATAGTCCATACTTTCCGGGGAAGATGTTCCGAAATCCTTTATCTCATATCCGGAGTCGGTCAGATATTCTATCAGCTTCCGCTTCGTCTCGAAACCGGCGTGGTCTGATGCAATGCCAATCATAATTATTTTATGCTTTAAGCGTTTATGATGCAAATATAACTATAAAGAGCTACACAAAAATTGAATTGTGTGAATAATCAGTGTATATTTGCACATAAGTTGAATAAATTAACGATTAAGAACCTGTTTTGAAATGGCAGATAGAGTATTGGTTACAGGTGCGACCGGGTATATCGGCTCGCACACGATAGTGGAACTGGTGAATGCCGGTTACGAAGTAGTAGGCGTCGATGATTTTTCAAATTCATCACCCGATGTTCTGGATGGCATAGCGGGTATAATCGGCAAGAAAATTCCTTTTGTGGAAGCCGACTGTTCCGATATGGCCCAATTCTCCAAGGTGTTTGAAAGCTACCCCGATATTCGGGCCGCTATCCATTTCGCCGCGTACAAGGCAGTCGGTGAGAGTGTCGGCAAGCCTGTGGAGTATTTCAAAAATAACCTTTCGTCATTACTGAATCTTGTGGACCTTATGAGGCGTCAGCCTTCGGCGAACATTGTTTTTTCATCTTCCTGTACGGTTTATG